>NZ_CP146991.1:2572500-2872500 GCF_001941975.2 Sporomusa sphaeroides DSM 2875
CTTTAGACTTGGCAGACTATTAGGTTGCAATATCGAAGAAGAATCCGGAAAGCCATGCTTTCTGCCAGGCAAAAAAAGAAACATCGTATAAACGATGTTTAGCAATAGCATTTAATATATTCGTTTGTTAAGTTATCCAGTTTTTGATACATTTCATTAATTGTACCTGCAGTGAAGTTAAGTTCTTTCAGATCATTACTTTGAAGCAGAGACGAAAGTTTATCTATCTGCTCTAACAATTGAAGCTTTTTCATTATTACTACTACACTCTCCCTTAATTTTTAAATGCAGTATAATATTAACAACTCTAGTTATCTTTGTAAATAGCTTTATTAAAACACAGAAGAGTAAGTTTTCTCAGAATTATGTTTACAATTTTTAGGGTTGAAGTATTAGAGACTATATATGTGCGCTTTAGATCATCTGACAAACTTTTTTACTGCCGAACCGTTTAAATAGCTGCATTTTTTGCCTTGCCACGTATCTCGCTCCACCAATTGACCTTCGATCGCTTCCCGTATCTTCCACCAGCCTGTCTGCCAGTTGGTAAATAATGTGTTGGTCTCAGGCGCACGGCCAATTAGACGTTGAATAACAATATCGGGGTGAAGATATTCCAGAAAGGTGACCACCCTCTCCACATATTCTTCTTTACTAATGAGCGTAATCTCACCTTTCTGATACCAGTCGGCCATTACTGTATTCTTTACAATATAAAGAGCATGCAGTTTGACCTGATCAACTTCCAGTGCCGAAACGATTTTCGCACTTTCTATCACATCTGTCATGCCATCCCAGGGAAGGTTTACGATAAGATGTGTACATACATCCATCGACCAGTGTTTAATTCTCCGGGTGGCATCAATAAATTCTGCCAGCGTGTGGCCACGGTTAATCTTCTCTAAGGTATGATAGTTGACCGTCTGCAGCCCCAGTTCAATACATATATCAACACCATATTCGTCTTTTATAGCAGCCAGCATCTCCAGATAATTATCATTAATACAATCAGGTCTGGTGGCTAACGCGATGGCCACAATATCTTCCTTGCAGGCTTCGATGACATGATGTTTTAACTGTTCAACAGGCAAATAGGTGTTGCTGAAATTTTGAAAGTAAGGAATAAATTTCTTAGCTTTATATTTGGGTGCAATATGCGCCTTGTTGGCTGCTAACTGATCACTAACAGTCAACGAAGCCGGCAAATTTTCATAGCCTGCGCCAATTTCGCCGCAAAACACACAGCCATTATGGCCGCATTGACCGTCCCGGTTAGGGCAGGTTACCGGCAAGCTAACCGGTAGTTTGTATACCTTCTCGCCATACCGCTCACGCAGGTGTTCGGAATAGGCGTTGTATCTAACTCCAGAAGTCGTCATAATTAATCACCTGATAAGATGGTTTCGCATTCTGATAAGAGAACAGCACCGCTGTTTCCCGCCAGGTCAAGTCTTCATTCCCCCGTAAATAAGCAGGAATATCCACAGTAAATACTTCAATATGGTATTGCTTTTTAATATCCCGCCATGTCGTAAACTCATAATCTGGTAAATAGCGGCGGACACATTCGGTATCGCGCCAAAAGGCGGTCTTAGCCTCCGCCCATTTATCAGCCGCTGCCTGATTTATCTGGTTCCAAGGTAAAAATTCCGGACGGACTGTCCCCTGTTCCTGCATTAGCGCGTCAAATTTCAAAAACTCACGGTATTCATGCTGCACCTGCGGATAAACCTCTGCACAAAAATCAGCCATGTGCTTATATATAGTCTTGGCACTGTGCGCAACAAGATGATACCCCTGCTGTTCCCACCGACAAGCTAATCTATCGTAAAAATCGAAAGCCCCTTTGCCGCTAAGTGCAATAAGCCAGGGCAGACTATACCGGAAACGTCCGGTATTGTACACCTGTTCAAAGACTTCTTCTAAAATCTTAAGTTTTCTGATCTGGCTATAATCCAGATATTTGTTTGCCAATACTTCGTAGGGTGCTCTATCCATGTAAACATACCCATGGTCGACCGCAGTACGCCTAATACCAGAACCCTTAAGCAATTTAAGAAAGCCGATCTGCAGCATTGCCGGCTGCAGTTGGTAAACATCATTGAAGGATTTGGCAAATTCGCTTATAGTCTCATGCGGCAGCCCGACAATTAAGTCAAGATGCAGATGAATATTGCCATAGTCTCTGACCTGACTGACATTGTCAACAATCTGTGACCAGTTGTTATGTCGCTTTATTACCGCCAACGTCTGTTCATTGGTTGATTGAATGCCGATTTCAAACTGGAACCTGCCGGGTGGAATATCGCGCAAAAACTCCAATACCTCTTGGTCCCAAATATCGGCTGCAATCTCAAAATGAAAATTAGTCCGGCAAGTTTGTGCTGCCAGAAACTTCATTATTGGAAAATAATGCTCTTTGCGGGCATTAAATGTGCGATCAACAAACTTAACCTGTTTAACATCATGCTCAATAAAAAAGGAAAGGTCACTGATTATCCGCTCCTGACTCAAAAATCGCACCCCGGAAGTGGCGCTTGACAGGCAATATTGACAAGAAAACGGACAGCCGCGTGAACTTTCATAGTACAGAATTTTATCTTTTAGCAGCACCATATCTTCATGATGATAGGGAAAAGGAATGTCATCAAGATTGCCGACTACCTGTGGCTGACAGTTGGCTGCCATCAGAGTGCTCCGGCAAGCCACCCCGGGAATATTCTGAGCAGGCTCACCTTGAGCCAGCGCTTTTAACAAAGCAGTCAGCGTTTGTTCGCCTTCACCAAGAACAATGTAGTCAATGGCCTCATTGCTGTGCAAAATATCTTCCGGTTGATAAGTGACCTCCGGACCACCCAGCACAATAACAGCATTAGGCTGTACTTTTTTAATTAAATTTGCCAACTCCAAACTGGCCTCAATATTCCAAATATAACAAGCCAGGCCAATAATATCAGCCTGACAAGCGTACATATCGCTCAGCACTGTGAGCAACCCATTATTTACGGTATATTCACGAACAGTTATATCCTGTCCGGACTGCTTACAAAAAGCAGTCAAATATCTCAGTGCTAAAGATGAATGGATGTATTTTGCATTTAATGTTGATAACAAAACCTTCATGGCATTTCTCCGTTCCATAATCTCCCTGCAAGTATAGTAGTTTCCCTGCTCCTTGTCAAATCCCTGTCTGGGCCAAGACACCACCAAAACCGGCTTTGCATAAGATAGAATAAGGATGTTCTTCGCTACCGCTCAGAACTAAGCGATTCACTATATTATCGCTTCGTCTCCGGACTCGCAACAATATGGTTCCTGCTTAAAGGTAAACGTGAGGATGGTGAAACTATGCGAATAATGATTGATGGGCGCTATTTGCCTGGCAACGCCCGTGTCAACCGTGATTTATTAATAACCCTGCGTAATATGGCCCAAATGCTCAAATGGGGAATTCGTTATGATGCGCAACGCGAATTGGTTCTTATCAATTCCAAAGACTCCTCTATGCCGCCTCTGCCACTTGACAATCCGGCCGATGAAAGAACGGAAGATGAGAACGCCCGCCTTGCCGGTAAGGTAATTTGCCTTGATCCCGGTCACGGCGGCAGCGATCCCGGGGCTGTAGGCCCAACAGGTACCCGGGAAAAAGACAATACCCTGGCTATCGCCTTACTGCTTAAAGAAAAACTGGAAAAAAACGGCGCTACCATCGTCATGACAAGAGATACTGATACCGATGTAACCTACACTGACGCAACATCCAAGGAGGAACTGGGGGCAAGAGTTGAAGCTGCCCGGCAGGCAGAAGCCGATATGTTTGTTAGTATCCATAATGACTCCTTTACCAGCACTACCGCCGCAGGCACTACCACTTTCCATTACGGTGGCAAGGATTCGATAAAACTGGCCAATCTGGTGCAACGCAGTTTAGTTGAAAATCTCGGTACGAAAAACCGTGGCGCACGTTTTGCCAGCTTCTACGTCTTGCGTTACACAAACATGCCGTCAATCCTTGTGGAGGTAGCTTTTATTTCCAATCCGGTTGAAGAAATGTTGTTATCCAGCGTGGATGGGCGCGAAAATGCCGCCGAGAGTATCTGTGACGGTATTTTAAAATACTATAAAGTATAACACAGATGAAAAAAATAAAGAAAACACGGCTTGCGCCGAGCCTTTGGCGAAGGCGGAAGCCGATGGGGACAAAAAATATTTCGTTGAGAGCATGCTAAACCAGGAAATGCCACATAATAGCCCTAATATATATATATTATACGTTACCGAATATGAATCGAGAGGAAGTGCTCTTATGCCGCAAACGTCCACATCACTGCCATCCCGTGAACAGATACAGGCTGAGTATAAGTGGCAGGTAGAAAATATCTATGCCAATGAACAGCTTTGGCAAGCCGATTTTGATAAGGTTAAAAACGCCCTGCCCGGCATTACCGAATATAAAGGAACTCTATCCCAAACACCGGCAAAGCTTGCAGCCTGCCTAAAGCTGCGGGATGAAATCAATATTCTGGCCGGCAAATTGTTCGCTTATGCCCGTTTACACCGGGATGAAAACTCAGCCAATGCCAAATACCAGGCCCTTGTCGGCAAAACTGAAGGGCTTCTGGCAGAAACAAGTGCCGCCACTGCTTTTATCGAACCCGAAATTCTTGCGATATCTGATGACATGCTAGCTGCTTTCCGGCGTGAGCAATCACTGGCTGAATACAGTTTTTATTTTGACAACCTGATTCGTCAAAAGCAGCATGTCTTATCCCCTGCCGAAGAAGAAATTTTATCCCGGTCAGCCGAAGCCACTCAGGCTTCAGAAAATATTTTTAATATGCTGGCCCATGCTGATATGAAATTTCCGGACATTACCGGGGAAGACGGACAAAAAATAACACTTAGCGAAGGGCGTTACCGTTCACTGATCATGTCGGCTGACCGGCGCGTTCGCCAGGAAGCCTTTAGCGGCCTGTTCGGTTCTTATAATACCTTCCGTAATACGTTTGCCGCTACATTGGCAGGGAATGTTAAGAAAAACATCTTTTATTCCCGTACCCGCAAGTATAATTCGACCCTGGAGTCCGCCTTATCGGAAAGCAATATTCCGGTGAATGTCTATGACAACCTGCTGGCTACAGTCAATAACAATTTGGCGCCACTGCACCGCTATATTGCACTCAAGAAAAAAGCTTTGCAACTTGACGAAATCCATATGTATGACCTGTATACGCCTTTAGCACAAGCAGTAAAATTCAACATCCCTTATGCCGAAGGATTAAAACTGGTACGCGAAGGCCTCGCACCACTCGGTACTGAGTATGCCGATATCCTCAACAAAGGTTTAACCTCCGGCTGGATTGATGTTTATGAAAATAAAGGCAAACAAACCGGAGCTTACTGCTGGGGTGTCTATGGGGTCCACCCCTTTGTCCTCTTAAACTATAACGACCGTCTGGAAGATGTCAGCACCCTGGCACATGAAATGGGGCACGCCATTCACAGCTATTACAGCCAGGCCGCTCAGCCTTATGCCACCTCCCAATATACCATCTTTACAGCAGAAGTGGCTTCTACCACCAACGAAATCCTGTTAAATGATTTCCTCTTAAAAGCAACAACCGACAAACAAAAGAAACTCTATTTAATTAATCAATACCTTGAAATGGTACGGGCTACCGTTTATCGTCAAACCATGTTTGCCGAATTTGAGAAAAGCATCTATGATAAAGCCGAAGAGGGTGAAACACTTACAGCCGATTTACTTGATGCACTGTGGCATACGCTTAACACCAAGTACTATGGTCCCGGCATGGTAGTGGATAGTGAAATAGATGTTGAATGGGCCAGAATCCCTCATTTCTACTGGAATTTCTATGTGTACCAATATGTCACCGGCTATGCTGCGGCCACTACGTTGGCGGAAAAGATGGCTAACGGTGGTACTGGCGACAAGCAGCGCTATATTGAATTTCTTAAGAGCGGCGGCTCCGATTATCCGCTCAGCATCCTGAAACAAGCAGGAGTCGATATGTCAACTCCGCAACCGGTTGAGCTCACACTTAACAAGTTCTCAACTATGCTGGATGAACTGGAAAAATTAATATCCAAGTCTTGACAATTATATACCTACAGGTTATATTGATGGTATGACAAAACATAATTGCTCTCGATGGCTAGCAACTTTATGTCTTGACCAACCGACCAGCAATTGTTTGCGTCAAACACATTAACGGAGGTTGGTTAAACATGGATTTCCAAGACAAAGACCTTTCCTGTAAAGAATGCGGTACTGCTTTTTGTTTCACCGCATCAGAACAAGCCTTTTACGCTGAGAAAGGTTTCCAAAATGATCCTTCCCGCTGCCCGGATTGCCGTGCAGCCAGAAAACGTCAAAACGGCGGCCGCATGGGTGGCAACGCCCGTCCGCAACGCGAAATGTTTGACGCTACCTGCAGCGCCTGTGGCATTGAAACCCAGGTTCCTTTCCGTCCTACCGCCGGAAAACCTGTATATTGCCGCGAGTGCTTCCAATCCAACAGATAATTAATTATTGCTTATGTAACAGGCCGGATACACCCGGCCTGTTTTTTGTTTGCCGGCACAAGACCCGGCGCGGGCGGCCGTCATACAACACCGCGCCGCCGGCGCTTAACCTCCGCTTATGCATAACGGCCGCCCTCGCCTCAGCAAAATTGACGGTTGTAATATATTTACCTTCCTCTGTAAAAACTAACAGCAAATCAGCGTTCACGAGGACATCATGCCGATAATCAAACCCATGCTGGCTAAAGCCGGTCCATTGCCTGCAAACCAAGCCGAATACGGCTTTGAAATCAAATGGGACGGCATCAGAAGCATCTGCTATCTGGAAGAAAAGCAATGCAAGCTAATGAGCCGCAATCTCAAAGATATAACAAGTCAATATCCCGAACTTGCTGCATTGAGTAAAGCCGTAGACAGCAGGTACCGGGAATTAATTCTTGACGGTGAAATTGTCGCCTTCGACCCTGCGGGACTCCCTTCCTTTTCACGGTTACAGCATCGTATGGGATTATCAGATGACAGGATGATTGCTGAAATGATGGAAAATCTTCCTGTTTACTATATAATATTTGACATCTTATCAATTGACAATAATCTGCTGTTAGCAAAACCATATACCGAAAGAAGAAATATTCTCGCCAGCCTTGCTCTTGATGGTCCTTACTGGCAAACTCCCGGCTATCATATCGGCGAAGGAGAAAGTGTTTTAACAGCCAGCCGCAAGCTGGGACTGGAAGGCATTGTTGCCAAACGCCTTGATAGTCCGTATCATCCCGGTCAACGTACCGGTACCTGGCTCAAGATCAAAAATCACCGCCGTCAGGAATTAATCATTGGCGGCTGGGTACCGGGGCAGGGAAATCGCCACGGCAAAATCGGCGCTCTGCTTACCGGCTGTTATGATATGATTCCGGCGGAGGCTGAAGCCCGTAATGTATCCCAGCAGCTCCTTTATACCGGTAAAGCAGGCACCGGCTTTACCCAGGCGTCGCTTCTGGCAATAGCAAAAATGCTAAAGCCGCTGCGCCGTGAAACCAATCCTTTTTCTCAGGAACTGCCAATTAAAAATGCCCGTTTTGTCGAACCCCTATTGGTCGGAGAATTTGAGTTTACCGAATGGACTCCCAACCATACTCTCAGACACCCCTCCTTTAAAGGGTTACGAAATGATAAAGACCCGCGTCAGGTAATTCGCGAAGACTAATTACGGAGGTGATGCTTATGCCCCGCCCTATGTGGACTGGCGCAATCAGTTTTGGGCTCGTTAATATCCCTGTCAAATTGTATAGCGCTGTAAAAAAGAAATCCATTCACTTCAATCAATTACGCCAATCTGACGGCTGCCGTATTCGGCTAAAAAAGGTCTGCCCGTCTGACGGCGCTGAAGTACCTGCTGCAAACATCGTCAAAGGCTACGAAATCGCCCCTGATAAGTATGTGGTTGTCACCAGCGAAGAGCTGCAAGCCATCCAGCCAAAAAATGCCCGCACCATTGCTATTGAAGATTTTGTCAAACTTAACGAAATCGACCCGCTATACTATGACAGCTGCTATTACCTCGCGCCCGATAAGGGAGCAGACAAAGCCTACTCTTTACTGCTGACCTCCATGCAGCACACAGGCAAAGTAGCGATTGCGAGGGTAGTCATGCGCAATAAGGAGTATCTCACCGCTATCCGCCCTGCCGGTAAAGCTTTGGCATTATCCACCATGCACTTTGCCGATGAGGTAATCTCCACCGACCAACTGGAAGACCTGCCCACAGATGTGCCTGAACCGAACAAAAAGGAATTGGACATGGCGGAACAATTGATCGAGTCACTGTCAACCCGGTTTGAACCGGAAAAATATCACGACCAGTACCATCAGCAGGTTCTCGACATGCTGGAGAAAAAAGCCGAAGGGCAAATAGTAAGCAACCAGCCTGAAGTAAAAGAAGGCGGCAAAGTCATTGACCTCATGGCTGCTCTTGAGGCCAGCATCTCGGCCATAAAAGGCCAAACCGGTACAAATAAGGAAACCACTCCGGGTAAATCCCGAAAATCACCGTCCGCAACCGGGAGGAAAAAAGCCAGTGCCCAGTGACAATAAGCCTAAAACCGGCATTGAGGTGGCCGGACGCAAATTGAAGGTCGGCAATCTTGATAAAATATTTTATCAGGCGACAGGTTTCACCAAAGGCCAAATGCTTGACTATTATATTCGCATTGCCCCCCTGCTCCTGCCGCATCTTACCAACCGGCCGCTGACCATGAAACGCTATCCCCATGGGGCACAAGGTAAGTTTTTCTACCAGAAGGAATGCCCCTCCCCGCGTCCCGGCTGGATCAAAACCATACCGGTATGGAGCGGCAGCAATAACCGGCACGTCAATTTTTGCAATGCCGCTGATTTACCCACCTTAGTGTGGGCTGCCAATCTGGCAGCACTGGAGCTGCATACGTCACTATCCCTGGCACCGGCGATACATCAGCCTTCGCTGCTGGTATTCGATCTTGATCCCGGTCCGCCTGCCACCATTTTCGACTGCGCCCAAATCGGCCTGCTGTTAAAGGATTATTTTGATAAGCACCAACTACAGAGTTTTCCCAAAACTTCCGGCTCCAAAGGCCTGCAGGTATATGTGCCGCTAAATACTCCGGTTAACTATGACAGCACTAAAAAGTTTGCCCGGATACTTGCCACCCGCTTTCAGGAAAAGTATCCTGACAAGGTGGTCGCAAACATGAAGAAACAATTGCGCACAGGTAAAGTCTTTATTGATTGGAGCCAAAACGACGAACATAAAACAACCGTCTGTGTCTACTCACTCCGGGCTAAAGACCGCCCCTCTGTTTCTACGCCGGTAACCTGGCAGGAAGTTGCCGGTGCCGTAGAACATAAAAATCCGGATTTGTTAACCTTTGAAGCAGAGCAAGTACTGGAAAGAGCCAGTCTGCTGGGGGATTTATTCTCGCCAGTGCTCACCCTAAAGCAAAAGCTGCCGGCCATACAGTAGCAAAAAAAGTTTGCCGTTCATTGTAAAACGGCAAACTTTTTGGTTTACTTATTAAGCTTTAGGCCCGGCAGCAATAATTTCCGGTGGCATAGCTTGTTTAAAACTAGTAAAGTTTTGGACAAATAAACGGGCTAACTCCTGTGCCTTGCAGTCGTATGCCGCCTTATCAGACCATGTATTGCGCGGCATAAGGATTTCAGCCGGCACACCCGGGCAGCTTTCCGGAACATAAACAGTGAATATCTCATCAAGTTTATAGGGGACATGGTCCAGCCGGCCTTCAAGGGCTGCCGTTACCATGGCCCGGGTGTAAGAAAGCTTCATCCGCTGGCCTACACCATAGGGGCCGCCTGACCAACCTGTATTAATTAGGAATACGGCAGTGTTATGCCGCTTAAGTTTTTCCCCTAAGAGTTCGGCATACCTAAGCGGAGACAGCGGTAAAAACGGCGCGCCGAAGCAAGCGGAAAAAGTAGCCTGGGGTTCAGTAATACCGCGTTCCGTACCTGCCAGTTTACTGGTATAGCCGGATAAGAAATGATACATAGCTTGTTCGGTACTCAGCTTGGCAATAGGAGGCAGTACGCCGAAAGCGTCAGCCGTTAAAAATATAATGGTTTTGGGGTGACCGCCTACCCCGGGTATCAGGGCATTGGGTATATACTCCACAGGATACGCAACTCGCGTGTTTTCCGTAATAGAACCGTCGGCAAAATCCGGCACCCGGGTCGCTGGATCAATAACTACGTTTTCCAGTACAGAACCAAACCGGATGGCATCCCAAATCTGCGGCTCGGTCTCATACTTAAGGCCAATGCACTTGGCATAACAACCGCCTTCAATATTAAAAATCCCGGTATCACTCCAGCCATGCTCGTCATCGCCAATCAGATTGCGGTCCGGATCGGCTGACAGCGTCGTCTTGCCTGTGCCGCTCAGGCCAAAAAACAGCGCCGTATCTCCATTTTTTCCGGCATTGGCCGAACAATGCATGGATAAAATGTCCCGCTCAGGCAAGATATAATTCATAACGGTAAATATCGACTTTTTCATTTCGCCGGCATAGTGAGTACCGCCGATAAGCACCAGGCGTTGTTCCAAATTGAGAATAATAAAGGCTTCTGAACGAGTGCCGTCAATGGCCGGGTCGGCTGTGAAACCGGGAAGGCAAATGACTTTATAATCAGGGATAAGCTCCGGTCCTTGCAGTTCGGGACGGATAAAAAGCTGCTGTACAAATAAATTCTGCCAGGCAAATTCATTAATAAACTGAACAGTGATCCGATTCTCAGGGTCAGCCCCGGCAAAACCGGTGAAAATAAACAGTTCCCGGTTTTGCATATAGGCAAGCATCCGGTTATAAACTTGCGTAAATTTTTCCGGTGAAAAGGACTTATTGTTGTTCCAGGCAATCTTACTATGAATAGCAGGTGAATCAACTACAAATTTGTCATTAGGCGAACGTCCGGTATACGTACCTGTCGTAACTCGCAGGGCACCACTGGCAGTCAATTCTCCCTCGCCGAGTTTAATAGCTGTTTCGACTAGCTGCACCGGACTCAGATTGTAATATACCTTCCCGCACATGCTGATATCCCCCTTCTAAATCAAGCCTTATTTGCTACGTTATCCTTATATTGTAACACAAATTATTATATCAAAAGTATATTGTATACAAAAGTACTATTTCACTAAAAAATGTATATCTTTTTGATATAGTATTTACTAATTACGTTAATAGTATATAATACATAGAAAAAACAACTACCGGTTCCCGGCTTGCTTTATATTACTGTAGGCAGCAGTACAAATAAGCTGGTAGTCTGGCAGTTGTAAGGTGGCAGGTTTATTCTGTTATATGTAATGTCGCTTTTACTACGTCAGGCATAGCATGCTTGCCGCACACGGCCGTATGCCGGACAGGTTTGGATTCCAGTTCGGCCAGCGCCGGTGGTATTGGCAGGCCGGTCAGCTCAGACAATTGGTTTAGGGCCGCAAATTCTGATTTGGCTTTTACGCCGTCGTTTTCAGTGAGGGCTGCAAGCACCGTCTCGTTGAATTTAAACGGACTGGCGGTCGAAACAATAACCTGCGGCGTGGTATCGCCAGACTTGCGGCGATAGTCTTCGGCAACCTTCCAGGCTACTGCGGTATGAGGATCAAGCGAATAACCGTAGTCTTTGTGTATCCGGCCAATTGTAGCTGCCGTTTCAGCATCATCTACCCAGCCTGAAGGAAAAATCGCTTGGATAGCCTGTAATTGTTCGGGACTGACACGGTATTCACCCTTAGTGCTAAGCTCATGCATCCAATGAGCGACTTGTGCCGGATCATTATTGCCCATGTGGTACAGCAGGCGTTCCAGATTGCTTGAAATAAGAATATCCATCGAGGGCGAATGTGTTTTGTAAAACTGGCGGTTACGGTTATAAACACCGGTTGTGAGGAAATCAGTCAATACATTATTACTGTTTGATGCGCAAATCAGTTTATTAACAGGCAACCCCATACATTTTGCATAATACCCGGCAAGAATATTGCCAAAGTTGCCTGTCGGGACAACAAAGTTGACCGGACTGCCAAGAGTAAGGTGCTTGCCTTGCACCAAGTCGGCATAAGCACTAAAATAATACACAATTTGCGGTACAAGCCTGCCCCAGTTGATGGAGTTTGCCGACGACAGCTTAAAACCGCGCTGGGCAAGCGTTGAATTAAAAGCACTATCATTAAAAATATGCTTAACCCCGGTCTGGGCATCGTCAAAATTGCCTTTTACCGCAAATACGGTAAGGTTGGACCCTTCCTGAGTAATCATTTGCAACCGTTGAATCTGGCTCACGCCATCCTCCGGGTAAAACACCATAACGCGTGTCTGCTCAACATCCTTGAAGCCTTCAAGAGCAGCCTTGCCGGTATCACCGGAAGTCGCAACCAAAATAACAAGCTCAGCCTGTTCATCAATCTTGTTGAGTGCACAAGACAGCAGCCTGGGTAAAAGCTGCAACGCCATATCTTTAAAAGCGCTTGTCGGTCCATGCCATAACTCTAAGGCAAACATGTCATCAGTTACCCTGGTTACAGGGGCTACGGCGGGACTGGTAAACTTAGCGCCGCCATAGGCACCGGCTATACAGCTGTTTAGTTCCGCCTGGGTATAATCAGGTAAAAATAATGCCAGAATCGCCGCCGCCCGTTCCTGATAACTGAGCGGAAGTAAGCCGGTTAAAGCCGCCTTGTCGACTGACGGAATGGCTTCCGGAACAAACAGGCCTCCGTCCGGAGCTATTCCCTGGGCGATAGCCGCCGCTGCCGTCAGCTTGTCGGCGGAACCACGTGTGCTAACATACATATAAGGTTTCTCCTTCCAATAAGAAAAGAATGATACATTCAGTCAGTCGTTCGTTATATAATATATTTTCCTGTTACTTTACCACAATTATAACAAACAAACATATTGCCGGCAAAGTCAAGTATGCCGCTCAATTCAGCAGTGTTGACACTTTCATCGGCATAAATGACTGCCAAAATATTACGGGTTGTCAGCGTAACCGCCGTCCGCCGTGAATCAGATGTAGGATTGCCAAATACACCCTTATCGTCTGTCAAAAATGGTTTATTATCGGTTGACACCATGTTGCCGGCAATATTGATGTAGCTGCCTTCCTGTTCCCGCCGGTATACAACATTACCTGCTATTTGATCCAGATCATATAAGCCGAAAGGCAGTAAATATTTAATAGAGCAATAATTATTGACATCCACCGCACTATTTACATAGTACAAATCTTTTTTTTGTAATACCCGGCGTACCAACGCCTCCGAAGCCGGCCGGTAGCGGGACGGATCAAAATCAAGTTTTTTATACATGTTACGCACTGCCAAAACCCGGGGAAGCTTCGGCAAATCCTCCAGGTTATACACCTTGGCCACTTCTTGCTGTAATTGGGCAAACTCCTGACTTAAAGCCGGCGGCGTTCCCCGGACAATAACGTCGCTGATTGTCAAATACCCCAAGCGGCAATTGGGAATAACTTGACGGATATTTTCATGAATACTAATTTGCATGATAAAAAATTCCTCCCGGATTCAGATCATCAGTTCACTCGCCGCGGGCAATCAGGCATAAGCGGGCATTCACTGCCTTTACCAAGTCATCAGGAGCCAGGGTAATCTGGCAGCCCCGTATACCGGCACTAACAGCGATTACCGGCCATTTTGCTGCACTTTCATCCAAAAATACAGGATAGCGCTTTTTGGGTCCCAAGGGGGAAACGCCACCTCTAACATATCCGGTAAGTGGCTGCACCTCTTTTAGCGCCACCATTTCTACCTTCTTATTACCACTGGCCGCCGCTAAGGCTTTAAGATCCAGTTCAGCATCACCGGGGATACAGGCCATAAGAACACCGTTTTTGTCCCCTTTGGCTACCAGGGTTTTAAACACCTGATTATGCGGCATGTTCACTTTGTCGGCAACATGCCCGGCACTTAAATCATGTTCATCAACCGCATATTCATGCAGTTCATAGGCAATTTTCAAGCCATCTAATATTCTGGCGGCATTTGTTTTCATCGGTTATCGGTATCCTCCACAGGTACAATTACAGCAGTCATAAAGCAAGTCTGTCTTGCTTAAATCGTAATCAGCTGGTATTCTAATGAGCCCATGCCAATTTTAGCGGCATGATTAATCTGAATCATGGCATCATGGTGGGCATAAGATAACTCTGCCAGCGTTTGTCCATGAGCCCTAGCGGTCAGATCAAGTGTAGCCTTATCAATGGCCACCGGATCATTTGACGCTAAAATACCAATATCGGGAATCAACTTATGCTGATTGGTATTGAAACAATCGCAATCCTTGGTCATATCAATAAGCACATTAAAATAGAAACATTTGCCCGGTTTGCCGATAACACACCCATAAGCATGTTCAGCCATACTCCGCTGCATATAGCCCGACTCAGCATTCCAGTCGTATTTTACGGCATCAAACCGGCAAACAGCCAAACATTCCCCACATCCTATGCATTTTTCGGCAATAATGAAAGCTTTGCCCTCTTGTTCAATTATCGCATCCTGAGGACACCACTTAATACACTTTTGGCAGTATTGACAGGACTTATTATTCACTTCCGGCAACATGGCCGAATGCTGACGCATCTTTCCCATGCGGCTGGCAAGCCCCATACCGATATTTTTAATACACGCCCCCAAACCGGCGGCAGGATGTCCGGTCGGATGGGAAACAACCAGCATGGAGTCTGCGCTTAGCACTTCCCTGGCCACTTTGACCGTTTTATGAAGTTCGCCGTTGATTTCCACTTCAGATTCGGTGTTACCGGCCAACCCGTCTGACATAATAAAGGGTGCACCGACATTTTCGATGCCAAAACCATGGCTGTGGGCATGCAAGATATGCTTTACGGCATTCTCACGTTCCCCTTTATATAAAGTGGACGTTTCCGTTAGGAAAGGCTGTCCACCTAGAACTTTAGCCTGCTCAACCAATTCCCTGATCACTGCCGGCTTAATATGGGTTGTATTTTTCTTTTCACCGACATGCACTTTTATTGCGACAAAATCATTAGGCCCAACCACTTGTGCGGCGCCGGAAGCTGCAAAAATTTTAGCCATAGCTTTAGCCTGTTCGGCAACAGGCAGCGCGTCAGTGACTGGAATAAAATAAACATTGGCCGCCAAATCGATTCCCTCCACGAGTTGTATTTTCTATAGTTTACACATTTTTTTCACAGTATAGTATTCTTTCCTCAATTTGTCAATCAAGTAAACACGTAGGATAAAGTAACACGGACGCGGTAACCGCGCCCGTATTTAGTTAATCCAGCAGCATGTATTTTACTTTTACTTCAGGTATCTGCTTCAGTTCCTGTTCCATCTGATTTACCGGTACATCCTCCCCGCATAACTGCAGCAGAATAATACCGCTGTTAGTACAGGCGTTGACGGCTGCATCGTGAAGGCCTAATCGTACCCGGATATAACAGCCGTATTTTGTAAGAACATCCTGAACTTTTACAGCCGTTTCCAGACGATTACCTTGAATAATGGCCATGATTGTAGCACAATTGGACATTACAAACACCTCCCGAATTATAATATATTTACTATTTTAACCGCAAACGACAAAATTCCTCCTTAATAATTAGCGGTAAACAGAAAAATTTAGAGGATTTTCCAAAATTGTGTGGAAAAATAGCCTTTAGCATATGTATGCCCATTTTTCATATTGCGAGGTGTCTATGAGCGAAGCAGTTGACGAAAATCGCAAGATCATTGAGCAATCTATTGAATTCCTCGTTCCCGGAATGGAATTGGCCCGGGATATCTACTCCAGTGACGGTAAAATATTGTTTAACCAAAACAACATCCTTAGCCAGCACAACATTCAAAAACTGGGGAATTGGAAAATTCCGAAGGTGTTTGTCTATTCTGAAGTGGCAACCGCCAACCCGATTACTGACCCTAAACTTCAAAAATTTATCAATACGTATAATCAATCAGTACCTGTGGTACAAAAGGCTTTTGAAGATATTCGCTCAAGCCAGGAAATCCCCCTTGATGCCCTTACTGCCGCCGCTACGGATATAGCGTCCGATATTGCCGGCGCCGGTAATGTGATCGACAGGCTGTATAACCTGCCTCCCTGCGATGATTACACTATGTATCACAGTGTCAATGTAAGTGCCATCTCAGCCCTTATCGCCATCTGGCTCAAGTATCCGCCGGAATCGGTTAACGCCATTTCACTTGCAGGCTTGCTGCATGATGTGGGTAAATCGCTTTTACCGCCCGAACTCTTACATATGCCCGGCAAACTATCACCTGACGATTATGAACACTATAGACAGCATGTTGCTTATGGCTATGACCTTGTAAGCAAAATTCCCAACATATCGCAAAGCATCACCGCTGCTGTTTTTCAGCATCACGAGCGCCGCGACGGCAGCGGATACCCCGGAGGCATTACCGACTATTACATCCATCCGTATGCCAAAATTGTAGCCGTCGCTGATTTATATGACGAAGGAATGACAATTAACCGGGAAAATCCCCAGGCTGAGTTAAGCCCATATGTTAGTCTGCAAACACTGCGCAACGAACTCCACCGGCTTGACCCCAAAATTTGTATTACTTTTCTGGATAATATGACCAACTTTTTGTCAGGCAACCGGGTATCCCTCACAGACAACCGTCAAGGCCGGGTGGTATTCATCAATAAAGAACAGCCGGCACGGTCAATGGTCCGGTTAGATGATGGAACTGTGCTGGATTTAAGAGAAGAAGAAAATATCAGCATTCACTATATAATTCGATGAAGAATATACGGCTTGCGCTTTTGCCTAAACCGCCTGTCAGGCGGTTTCTTTCTATTGTCCGCCTCTTCCCTTAGTATGACGCCCGCTTTTTTCATCATAATATCCCGCCGATATGATTACCCTAATAAATGCACTCTTATAATAAAATTCAGAAGGACAAGAACCCCCTGACAGCGAAAAGAACACTGCATGTCATTTGTACGATTTGAGGTGAAGAGTTTTTGCTCAAAATTGCAATAGGCCAAATGGACGTTATTCCAGGCCGGCCGGATTTAAATACTGACAAGATGTTATCCATGATTGCCAACGCCAGCAACCACCAGGCTGATATTATCATCTTCCCCGAAATGGCTATCCCGGGTTACCTGCTGGGTGACACCTGGGAACAACAGGCTTACCTGCGTGATTGTGAAGCTTTTGGCCGTAAGATAATTGCGGCTGCCAAAGATATCTGTGTTATCTTCGGCAATGTTGCCGTAGATTGGGGCAAACACGGCGATGATGGCCGGGTGCGAAAACACAATGCCTGTTTTATTGCCCAAGACAGTCGTCTTGTCGACATACGCATCAAGACACTGCAGCCAAACTACCGCGAGTTTGACGACACACGGCATTTTTTCAGCCTGAGCAGCCTGTCGCTGGAACGCAGAGAGCCTGTGGAAAACCTAATAAAACCTGTCAAATTGTCAATTAAAGGCAAAGACTATACCCTGGGCTGCATCATTTGCGAAGACGGCTGGTCTGATGATTACAGCGTTGACCCGATTGCGGTTCTCACCGCCAACGGACCGCTTGATGTAATCATCAACATCTCCTGTTCACCGTTTACACTGGGCAAAAACAATAAACGCAACCGGGTATTTTCCCGGCAAGCCCGGGAAGCCAATACCCCGCTTGTCTATGTTAATAATACAGGTCTTCAGAATAACGGTAAAACGGTATATACCTTCGATGGATTCAGCACAGTATATAACAGCACCGGGCAAATTGTCACCTGCTGCCGGCCTTTTGCCGAAACACTTGACTATATTGAGCTTGTCACTGAAGCGGGCGGCCAAAATCTTCCTCCGGTCAACGTACCTGACGATTCCGACATTGCCAGCCTGTATCAGGCTGTCAGTTATGGTGTCAAAAACTTCCTCCAGTCCATTGGGATGAACAAGGTGGTCATCGGCGTTTCCGGCGGTATTGACTCGGCCGTTAGCGCTGCATTATATGCAAGCATTTTGCCCCCGGAAAATATCCTGCTGCTCAACATGCCCAGCAGGTTCAATTCCCAAACAACGAAAGATTTGGCCAGCCAGTTGGCCAAAAATCTTGGCTGCCTGTATGCGGTAATGCCAATTGAACAATCGGTCGAACATACGGCTGCCCAAATCAGCGGTACACCCATCATCAACCTGGCTAATGGTACTGAGCACCAGTTGAACGTATCTTCTTTTGTACTGGAAAATATTCAGGCCCGTGACCGTTCTTCCCGCCTGCTGGCAGGAACGTCGGCGGCTTTCGGCGGTGGCTTTACCTGTAACGCCAACAAAAGTGAGCTTACTGTCGGCTACTCCACTCTCTATGGCGACCAAGCCGGATTTTTGGCAGCGCTGGCTGACTTATGGAAACATCAGGTCTATCAACTGGCACATTATCTTAACGCCACCATTTATGGGCGGGAAGTCATTCCCCAGGCAGCCATTGATTTAGTACCAAGTGCCGAACTGTCCTTCGAGCAGTCTGTGGATGAAGGTAAAGGCGATCCCATTATTTATAGCTATCATGATTATTTATTTCGTGCCTTTACGGAATACTGGAACAGAGTCACACCGGCAGACATTTTAGACTGGTACAGTCAGGGTACAGACGTGCTGGAACAAAAACTAGGCTGTCAAACCGGCCTGATCCAGCAGTTATTCTCCGGTCCCCGCCCTTTCATTGACGACCTGGAACGTTGGTGGCGTCACTACACCGGCATGGCAGTGGCCAAGCGTATTCAGGCACCACCCGTCTTGGCCGTTAGCCGCCGTGCCTATGGCTTTGATCATCGTGAAGCACAAAACAACGTCTATTTTACGCAGGAATATCTAAGAATTAAGCAGTTGCTGCTATCTCAGTAAACTTCCGGAACACAACCACCTTAATACAGGTTACATACAGACGCAAAAAAACGCGGACAGCACATGGGAATATGCACTGTCCGCGTTTTCTTATCTTCTTAATAACTGAAACAACCAAGCGCCGATAAGCACCGCACCGACTGCCAGCAAAATAAACAGCAATACAGGCAGGAAAAAAAACACCAGTATTACCAAGGCGGCAGCTACCATTAACTTACCGGCCCAGCCGGAAGAACCAAACGAAATATTAATATGTTTCACCCGCGACCGGTTGCCGGACTCATAACTTTCATACCGGTTGCGGTTACCGCCATTTTCTTCTTCAATAGTAATTCCGTCGAAATTATCACGTTCCTGACGGCTTAACACGGTAACCGCCGCTTCATGGCCGCAGTGCGGACATTTGCCTGTTCCGCTTTGTATTTGTTCGCCACAGTTTGGACATTGCATGCTCTACCCCTCCTGATACTTATTGCAAATCATAGAGCAGGGAAACTATACCTTCTTCACTTAAGTATCTTGGATCATACTTCTCCAGCTTTAATACCTCGATTATTTTACTCCGGTTAGCACTAATGCTGGATTTGGCTACCGCCATTTCATCAGCCAGTGTTTCTGCCGGCAGCTCGGCCTCGGCATTATTAATCTGAGAAAATGCCTGTATAGCGGCAGCGGCCCAGGCAGCCGGTTTACGGACAGTCACGGCAGTAATACCGGAAAAGTCCTGCCACATTTTTTGTACTAAAACCGCATCATGCCGCGAATAGCCAAATTTCGGCATCGAGTTTACAATTAATTCCGACACCGTGGTATTCACAGCTTTATCCCCGGCTGCCGGTTGCGGAAAGCTGCGTTCGACCTGCGCATAGGAGGTGACATTGACTCTGGCCCAGGTAGCCAGTAAATCAATGGTGTGCCGCACAGCATTGGCATGCCTCCTGACAAAATCATCCCAGGTAGCTCCCGGTTGCTGCAATTCCAGCATAGCTTTCTGGCGGGTAATTTCCTCCTTAACCCGCCGCCGCAAGTTACTGCTTATCTCAACACTGGTAATGAAATTGATCATAATCAAATCCTGATCCTCTTGCTGCAGAAAGACATGTCCGTAAAACAGCAGTTTTTTCACCAGCTTATAGTCAAAATTAGGGTTAGGCAGGCGGAACTTTTCATCGGTTAAGAGATTAACGCACTCCACCCAATCCTGATTTATTATGGTTTCCACATAAAATACAGTAAATTTTGCTCCCAGAAGCTCTCGCAGTATTTTCTGTTCTTCACCGGCCAGCTTATCACTGTAATCTATATGAAATTGGATGAGTGGTGTCCGGTCATTTGCCAGCAAATGATAGTCAAATAAAAAATAGTCCCAAAATCCCAGCCAAAACTCATCATCATTTTCGTCTTCCGGCATTTGTCCCAGCGGTCCCAGGTATAAAGCAAGAGCGCGCTCAAAGTCTTCAACAAAATTTTCTTGCTGAAAGTAGGCGCTAAACTTAAGCATCAGGCGTTCTACCGCTTCGCCAACAATCCTGCCAATATCTTTAGGTATAGTCAGCGGTGATTTGAGCGACAACTCTCCTTGCTCATCCTCGTCTTCCATAAAACGAAGCCGTTTGCCGCTGGTCATAAACGCTGCAGCCTTCTTAAGCTCATGGGTGTCACTGATCGTCTTTTTCGCAGCCAGATAACTGTAAAACTCCTGCAGCACATCAAAAAAATGCTTTACTGTCTTAAGATTAGGTTTAAAACCTTCCATCTGTACGATAATCCATTCAACTGCCAGACTATATTCGGCTGCTGAAAGTTCATCAAGAGACGTGTCACCCGAATATGATATATATGATACGAACAGTTGAAGATTGTGCCAGGTATCTGTAAGCTCTTCATCATTAGCTCCCTGCCAGGCTTTTTGACGCAAAAAACCTTCAATCCATTCGCGTTTTATCGCCGAATCCCATTCCTGCTCTTCATCAAAAAAGACACGGACTTCATCATAAACATTTTTTATATTGGTCATTGTACATAATAACTCCTTTAAGCACATTAACGAACCTTATTATAACACGTTTCCCCCCTCTAAACCAGTGTTGCAGTTCAGTATTGTCTTTTTTTACCAATCACGAAAGTGCTATCTACATTATACTATAAAGATAAAGAAAACACGGCTTGCCCCGAGCCCTCGGCGACGGCGGAAGTCGATGTTGCCCTTATCCTGCTCTTAAGAAAGTTATACTTTCTGTTAGGATAAAAAATCCCCCAACCACTATTTAGGGGACTCTGATCAAAAGCCTGTAAGCCTTACCAGGTAAGAACTCACAGGCTTTGCCGTTAATTATCAAATATCGAGGTGCAATATGGGCAGCGCGTTGCCTTGCTATGCACATTGGAAAAACAATGCGGGCACTCTTTCGTTCCCGGTCCCGGTGTTTCCGGAGGTTTGGCAGACAGCTTGTTTACCTGGGTTATGAGCAGGAAAATAGCAAAAGCGACTATCGTAAAATCTACGATTGTATTGATAAACAGACCATAGTTTAAGGTTGCCGCTCCGGCAGCTTTCGCTGCTGCAATAGTAGGATAACTGGTGCCTGACAGGTTGATAAACAGATTGGAAAAATCCACTTTTCCCAACAGCAGGCCAACGACCGGCATTAAAATATCATTAACAAACGAAGATACTATCTTCCCGAATGCAGCACCAATAATAATGCCTACCGCCAAATCCAAAACATTCCCCCGCATGGCAAACTTAACAAATTCCTTAAGCATCCCGGCCCCCCCTTTCAACCATGCTATTTACTACTTACCAGCTTTTAATACTTCTATCCCTAATTTAGAATTTTTTTCAATAGCCTTAATGGTATTATCTATATGGGCAAATATCTCCTCAGACATTTTTTTGGCTTGTGCATAAAATGTATTAGCCTGATTTGCATTCTTGGCATTAACGGCATCCACTACCTTTATCCCCATACTATGCAGTTCATGATGGACACTGTCAATAGCTGACCACTCCTTAACTATGTCCGGGTGAGTTATATGCATGGCATGATAAAAATGACCAAAGGCACATCTCCTCGAATCGGTTTGAATCGGGTAAGTTTTCATTTCCTCAACGATTCGTTGCAAATTCTTCATCCAATTACCATGAGCTTCTTTGGCCTTTAACAGATTCCTGGTCAGTTCCTCATTGCTGATTGCATGCATTCCCCCATTTAACGAGGTTATCATAATTCGTACAATCTCACTAAGGTCCTCGTCAATTTTGGTTATCTGTTTGGCATTGTCAGCGCTTTCCATCGCATCGCCGTGAATAATTTGCGTCATCTCATGCAGCTTTTCCGCATCCTGAGTAGATAGATTCATTGCCTGATTTACTTGTTTGGCCGCTTCTCTAATATCCAGCATGGACTCTGAAATTTTGTCCACATCTTTAATAGTGTCTTTTAACATAAACACATTGTCTTTGATGGTATCAGATATCATGTCCAGCTTTTCATTCATATTGCCGGTAGACGCCAGGGTATGATTCAGGCTTTCTTTGGTGCCGCTGGCTGCCTGGTGGATGTTATTGACAAAAACCCTCATGTCGTCCAAATTCATTTTGGTACTGTCTGCCAGTTTCCTGATTTCATTAGCCACAACGGCAAAGCCTCTGCCAAATTCGCCTGCCCGGGCAGCTTCGATAGAAGCATTAAGAGCCAGCAAATTAGTTTGTTCAGCTATGGCTTCCACGCCATTAACGATTTCACTTACTTTATCAGCCATCTCCACCAAATGAGCGATTTGTTCACCCATTGTCGTAGTATCTTTTACAACATTTTCTTTGAGGGTATTCACTTCCTGCAACTGTCCCATGCTTTCATCATTCTTCCGAATCAGTTCATTGGAGGATTCTGATAATTGATGCATGGTGGCTGAAGTATGACTTATTGTTTCATTTACCTCATTCATACTTGCCGTGATTTCTTCTACGATAGAAAGGTTGGATTCACTCAAGGCCGACATATTTTGGGCAAAGGCAATCAGTTTATTGGCAGAGTGTGTCATTTTTACATCAAAATCACTTAAAGAGGATATGCTGCCCAACATTTTTTTAGAGCTTACCGACATTTTTTCTTCATTTGCCAACAGCCTGTCAAAATGTTTAAGCATAGTCTTGTGAATAGGATAATCAACTACCAGTTGCTCAACAGTTCTGCCATTAAGCCGGTCTTCCACATTTTTTATAATACAAAGCGCTTCATCGCAGGGTGCTGCTTTCTTAAAAAAATTCATACAGATTACCTCCCAAATATCAACCTTTTCTTATCAATCAAGATTTACATCTATATCCTGTCTGCGAATCCCTTCTTCAACCGGAAACTTGTGAGCCAATATTTTACTATGTATTCCCAGCAAAATAAAAAAATCCTGCTAACTTATACAAAATTCGGCAGAAATAATCAAAATACACCATCCAAAAAAGAATAATAAAAAATAATTGTCATTTTGGGAAGTAAAACCTATAATAAAGTTAAACAATGTTTGAATTTATTGCAGTAATAGGAGAGATCCCAAATGAATAAAACATTGCGTGTTGGTATTGACATTGGTTCGACAACGTTAAAAATGGTTATTCTTGATGAACAAGATCATATTGTGTTTCAAAAATATGTGCGGCATTTTTCCGATATAACAACTGCGTTTCAGTCGGTAGCAGCTAAAGCCCATACAATCCTTCAACAAAAATTACTATCCATTATGTTTACAGGATCAGCAGGCATGGGGATCTCCCAGCTGCTGGGACTGCCGTTTGTCCAGGAGGTAATCGCCTCCACCAATGCCATCAAACATATTATCCCTACTACCAGCACTGCAATTGAACTTGGGGGCGAAGACGCTAAAATTACTTATTTTGATCAAACCGTGGAGCAGCGCATGAACGGTGTTTGCGCCGGCGGTACGGGTGCGTTTATTGACCATATGGCGGCCCTCTTACATACCGACCCCCAGGGCTTAAATGAGCTTGCCAAGAAATACAGCATCATTTATCCCATTGCTTCCCGCTGCGGCGTGTTTGCCAAAACCGATGTGCAGGCGCTAATGAATGAAGGTGTTTCTAAAGAAGATATTGCCGCTTCTGTATTGCAGGCGGTTGTCAATCAGACCATCAGCAGTTTGTCACAAGGCCGGCCAATCAGTGGCAAGGTAGCCTTTCTCGGCGGTCCTTTGCACTTTTTATCTGAACTGCGGCGGCGGTTCACGGAAACCTTAGGGCTTAACACCGAGCAAGTGCTGGCGCCCGAAAGTTCACCATACTTTGTCGCCATTGGAGCAGCTCTTACCCCACAGCAAGAGCCGGTCGCGTATGAGCTTTTGCAAAAAAAATCCAGCAAATTATTTGACCTTCAGCTTAAAAGCGAACAAGCACTGAACCCGCTCTTTACTGACGAAAAAGAATACCGGCACTTTGCCGCCCGTCATGCGCAGCATACGGCTAAACGCGGCAACCTGGAGAATTACAGCGGCAACACCTATTTAGGAATTGATGCCGGTTCAACGACAACTAAGCTGGCACTAATTGGCGAGGATGGCAGCTTATTGTATTCCTATTATACCAGCAACCGCGGCAATCCCCTGGAAACAGTAATTGCGGCGCTTAAAGCCATGTATCAACAGCTAAATTCGCATACCCGGATTGCCTGCGGAGCCGTTACCGGTTATGGCGAGCAATTTATCAAGGCCGCTTTACAGGTGGACATCGGTGAAGTCGAAACAGTGGCCCATCTTAAGGCTGCCCAATATTTCTCACCTGATGTTACTTTTGTCCTGGATATCGGCGGCCAGGATATGAAAAGCTTTTTCGTGCGGGATGGCATAATTGACTCCATTATGCTCAATGAAGCTTGTTCTGCCGGCTGCGGCTCCTTTATTGAAAACTTTGCCCAGGCAATGGGTATGACGGTTGGCGATTTTTCTCAGCTTGCTCTGAAAGCGCAGCATCCGGTCGATCTGGGCAGCCGGTGCACGGTGTTCATGAATTCAAAGGTTAAACAAGCGCAGAAGGAAGGCGCCGAAGTCAGTGATATTGCCGCCGGCATTTCCATTTCGATAATCAAAAATGCCTTATTTAAGGTAATCCGCTTAAAAAACACTGATGAATTGGGCACCAAAATCGTGGTTCAGGGTGGCACCTTTTACAATGATGCCGTGCTGCGGGCATTAGAACAAATGCTGGGGAGGGAAATTATCCGTCCGGATATTGCCGGCCTTATGGGTGCTTTCGGGGCGGCGCTGATTGCCAGAGAACGCTGCGCCGGAGCCGGATCTTCCCTCCTGAGAGCGGCTGACCTCAACAGTTTTACTGCTAACACCACCAATCATCGCTGCCAATTATGCGGTAACCACTGCCTGATTACCACACAGCAATTTTCCAACGGCCGGCAGTATCATGCCGGCAACCGCTGCGAACGTGGTGTGGGTAAAACCACAGTGACTGATACACTGCCAAATCTGTATGCCTATAAATATCAACGGCTGTTTCAATACAAGCCTTTGCCTGAGTCTGTGGCCAGCCGCGGGGTTATTGGCATTCCCCGGGTGCTTAACATGTATGAGGATTATCCTTTCTGGCATACCCTGTTCACTAAACTCGGCTACCGGGTCATTTTATCCGGCCGATCTTCACGCCAACTCTATGAACTGGGTATGGAAACCATCCCCTCGGATTCCATTTGTTACCCGGCCAAGCTTGTGCACGGACATATCAGTGATTTGGTTTCCAAAGGGGTAAAAAAGATATTTTATCCCTGCATTCCCTACACCACACAAGAAGATCCTGCTGCCGACAACTGCTATAACTGCCCCATCGTTACCTCCTATCCGGAAAATATTAAGGCCAATATGGATATCCTGCGGGAAAAAGGTATTCTCTTTCTTCATCCCTTCCTGCCGCTTAATCACCGTGAACGCTTGATCAGCCGGCTAATGCAGGAACTGGCGGCAGAGGCTGTTACCAAGCAAGAGCTTAGTGCTGCTGTCGATGCAGCTTACAGCGAGCTGGATTGCTATAAAGCCGATGTCAAGCGTAAAACGCAGGAAGCGCTGGCCTTTATGGCTGACCGGAATATTAACGGAATTGTTTTGGCAGGCAGGCCTTATCATATTGATCCGGAGATTAATCACGGTTTGCCTGAACTCATTCAATCCTATGGTTTGGGCGTATTGTCAGAGGATGCAGTACGGCATTTGGGTACAATAAACCGGCCGCTGCGGGTTGTTGATCAGTGGACATACCACTCCCGCCTTTATGCGGCAGCAAGTTTTGTTAGTACACAGCCTGCTGTTGAATTAATCCAGATCAACTCTTTCGGCTGCGGGCTTGATGCCGTTGTAATTGACCAGGTAAAAGAAATCCTTGAGGCCCATAACCGAGTCTATACGGCCATTAAGCTGGATGAAGTCAACAACCTGGGCGCCGCCAGAATCAGAGTGCGCTCACTCTTAGCCGCTCTCAACGACAGAGGCAGGGAAGCTATTGGCAAACAAACCGCTGAACTTGCCGCCACCCATCAATGCCGGCCTGATTTTACCCCCGAAATGAAAAAATGCCATACCATATTGGCACCGCAAATGTCTCCCATTCATTTTCAGTTTTTAGAAGCAGGATTCCGCAAAGCCGGGTATCGGCTGGTAGTAGCCCCCACCCCTGACCAAACTGCAATTGACGAGGGGTTAAAGTTTGTCCATAATGATGCCTGTTATCCGACAATAATTGTAATCGGACAACTATTGAAGGCATTAAAATCCGGGCTGTATGATCTTAATAACACATCAGTTATGTTATCGCAAACCGGTGGCGGCTGCCGCGCGACCAATTATGTGGCACTGGCCCGTAAAGCCCTTAAAGATGCCGGTATGCCTCAAATACCTGTACTTGCACTCGGCGGAGAAAACCAACCGGGGTTTTCCATGACATTATCGCTGTTTGAGAATTTAATCATCGGTATTATTTACGGCGACCTCCTGATGCGGGTGCTGTACCGGGTAAGACCGTACGAAAAGCAGCCTGGTTCGACCCAGGCACTGTATGATTACTGGGCCGCCAAATGCCGGCAGGATATACTGACAGGCGGAAGATACCAGTTTAAAAACAACATCTTCGGGATTGTCCGTGATTTTGACAATCTGGAAATTGATGAACAGCTGCAAAAACCGCGGGTCGGTCTGGTTGGCGAGATATTGGTAAAATACCACCCAACAGCCAACAATCACCTTGTTGAGTTATTGGAAAGCGAGGGCGCGGAAGCTGTGGTGCCTGATATGCTGGATTTCTTTCTCTACTGCGCTTATGACAGTACGGTAAACTATAACCTGTTAGCAGGTACCTTAGCGGATAAGGTCAAGGGCAGCTTGTTCAGAAGGGTTATTGAGTTTTACCGCCGCCACCTCCGCAAAGCGCTGACAACAAGCAAACGCTTTACAGCACCGTATACGATTGAGAATATAGCCAGACTGGCAGAAAAACATATATCTCTTGGCAATTTCACCGGTGAAGGCTGGCTGCTGACCGGCGAAATGGTCGAACTCATTCACTGCGGCGTGGATAATATTGTGTGCTTGCAGCCATTTGCCTGCCTGCCCAATCATATTACCGGCAAAGGTATGATCAGAGAGTTACGCCGCAATTATCCTAACGCTAATATTGTTGCCATCGACTATGATCCCGGGGCCAGCGAGGTTAACCAGATAAACCGCATAAAATTAATGCTGGCCGTAGCCAAAGAAAAACTTTAGTCAGCTATTGGGTAAACTATTGATATATCCGGACATGATCCAGCCTATCATGAACTTTTTCAAATAATAGGCCGGCAGCAAACCATGCAGGGGCATAATCCAGACGGATCAACCCATGGATATTGAGCGCAGCCAGGGAATAATCCCAAGGTACAGTACCCAGCACAACACTTAGCAGCCAGCCGGTAAGATATTCAACGGCGAAATACAGCAGCATCCAGACAGTCCCGCGCCGCCATGCCGGCCAGTACCGGATTATGTCATGCAATGGCTCAAATACTATGACTAAGCCATATATGGGAAACATCCATAAGTAGGTTCTGGCTGTCAAACAAACATCTCCGTCCAGCAGCGAACCTACGCCTGTCCAGATAATTTCCAGACACCAGCCTAGTAGTCCATAAATGATAAAGTGCAGCATAGGTATAGTGTAAACCTGCGGCAAATTATTATTCCCGGTGCAAGGAGTTGGAGCAATGACCACCCATTCGGAAAATAAACTGGCTATCAAAAAAAAGATTTTGGACGCTACGCTGGGGATTATCGGCGCCAAAGGGGCCCACCATGTAACCAGCCGGAAGATTGCCACCCTGGCTGAAGTGAATGTAGCTGCCATAAACTACTATTTTGGTTCTAAAGACAATGCGGTAAACGAGGCACTGAAAACTTTTACAGATGCGCTCATGCAGTCTTTTGACCATCTGGATAATTTAGCCGTCCCACCTGAGGATAGAATTAGAAATTTTCTTAGAAGCTATGCCGATTATAGTCTGGAATACCCGGATGTTTTTCGCAATTTTATTGAGCAGACCTTGCATGAATCCGTATCCTCCTGCGAATATATTGAAATTATGAAGCAAACCGGGCTAAATAAAGTAAAGGCAGCGGTACGGGAAATCACCCAAAACCAGGACGAGATTGACTTAACCATGAAAATTTTTCAGATGTTTAGCTGCCTGGAGCTGCCGGTATTAGTCGGCGATAAGCTGCAAAGCCTTGCTCATTTTGATTACTATGACCGTGAGTGCCGTCACCGGTATCTCGACTGGGTGCTAAAATCTCTATTGCATGCATAAAGACCTGACTCTGATCCGCAAGGGAACCAGAGCCAGGTCTTTTCATTTAGAAACGAAAATCACGTTTGCCATCGGTAAGTTCGGACAAATGCTCTACAGCAATTGCGCGAACCTTTTCATTGGTAATACGGGGAATTTCCTTGGCAATTACCTCTTCGCCCTTTGCCTTGGTGTCTGCCGAAGCATAATCCTCTAAATATTCCTTCAGCGTCATCAGGGCATTGGGCTGACAACAGTTAGCAATCTGCCCTGATTTCACCAGGCTCATAAACCGGTCTCCGGTGCGCCCTTCGCGATAGCAGGCAGTACAAAAACTCGGAATATAGCCCAGACTTAGCAACCAATTTACAATTTCATCCAGAGTGCGCCGGTCATTAACATCAAACTGTGCCGAATTATCATCTTCCGCTTCGGGTTCAACATAGCCGCCGACACTGGTGCTGGAACCGCCGCTAATTTGGGATACTCCCAATTCCAGCACACGCTCACGGGTTTTCTGCGATTCGCGGGTAGAAACAATCATGCCCGTATAGGGAACGGCAATCCGGAGCACGGTTACTATTTTCGCGAATATATCATCTGATATGGCGTTGCTGAAATCTTCGGGATCAATATCATCTGCCGGGCGAATCCGGGGAACGCTGACGGTATGCGGGCCAACTCCCATAGCCGCTTCCAAATGCTCGGCATGCATTAACAGGCCGACAAAATCATACCGGTACATATTTAGGCCAAACAAAACTCCAATGCCGACGTCATCTATGCCGGCTTCCATAGCACGGTCCATAGCTTCGGTGTGATAAGCATAGTCACTCTTGGGGCCGGTTGGATGCAGTTCTTCATATGCCTTTTGGTTATAGGTTTCTTGAAATAAAATATAAGTGCCAATGCCTGCATCCTTTAACTTGCGGTAGTTTTCCACCGTGGTTGCGGCAATATTGACATTCACCCGGCGAATGGCTCCATTCTTATGTTTTATGCTATAGATAGTTTTAATGCTTTCCAATACATACTCAATAGGATTGTTAACAGGATCCTCACCGGTTTCCAAAGCCAGGCGCTTATGCCCCATGTCCTGCAAAGCAATTACTTCACGTACAATATCCTCCTGCGAAAGCTTTTTGCGGGAAATATTCTTGTTTTTATAATGATAAGGGCAGTAAACACACCCGTTAATACAGTAATTAGAAAGATATAAAGGCGCAAACATAACAATACGGTTTCCATAAAGTTTTTGCTTGATTTCTTTTGCCAAAGACATCATTTTTTCGTTTTGTTCCTCTAGGTCACACTCCAGCAGCACCGCTGCTTCCCGGTGGGTCAGCCCCTTACAGTCCCTGGCCCGTTCCAGAATGCTCGCAATTAGTTCTCGATTGCTTTTGTTTTTCTGCGCATAATCAAGCGTATCCAAAATCTCCTGATCGTCAATAAATTCGGTGGCAATTTTTGATTTGCAATTATACATAGTCAAGACTCCTTTTTACGCATTTTTTTCTATCTGAAAAAATCCCCTGCCTACCCCGATGAAAACCGCTGCAAAGTCGTCCGGTAGAAGTAACACTCTTAACAAAATTAGTGCTTGCTATTTATCTGTGTTAGAAGCTAGTTTCGAATACACCGTTTTAATATTGACATGGGGAATCATTCCTAATTTGCCGGAAAGTGCACTGATGGTATCACTGGGAGCATCCATTACAATGCTGATCACGGAAACATTACGCTTGGGATAGGGAATTCCCATTCGGCCTACAATATAGGCGCCATATTCGTGAAGAATATCGTTTATTCTTTTGGCAGAATCCTTGTTTTCAACCACTATGCCAACTAACGCAATTCTCGTTTCCATAAAATAGCTCCTTTCTTCTTAATGCAAAAATCCTTGTACCCGAAGGCACAAGGATAGAAAGTCAATAATTAAGGAGAGCATCACAAAAATATGCTCCTCAATCTATCGCCGCTATTCTCTCGCCTTCTCATTCGGGACGTACCCTCATGGATTCAGCACGATAACTTTGTTCTACTCCAGACACCTAGGGTTTGCCGCAAGAAAGGTGAAAATTACTCAATCTCAGACAACTTACCCAAATATTAAATAAATTGTAGCATATTTTCTGACAAAATACAATGCTGAATTTTAAACAATCCCAAACCTCACCAGATGCCACACAAGTGTCTCTGGATTATTATTCAGCATCAGAGTTGCGGTACTTGGCTTAAATTACTTTTCTAATTTTGCTGCCATTAAATAATTGCCGGAGGACATACAGCGTTTCCGCCGGACCCATCTCAGGTTCATAGCCTAATTGCACAAAGTCATACCGAACCCGCTCTTGTATATGGGGTGAAAGCTCTGTTAGTTTAGCGAATTCAGCAGAAATAGTTTTGATCTCATCACTATCCATCAAATTCAATACCTTTCTACTCTTTTCTAAACCAATCATAAGCAAAAAAGCCGCTGATTTTTGTAGTTGAGTCAACACTAGACCTCCTTGCCCGGTACAACAATGCTCTTGTCATGTTAAATTGAGCGCACAGCCACAATACCTATCTAAGCGTCTCCCACTCGCTTTCCTTAAACCCAACCAAGACCTTATCGGCAGTAATCAATATGGGGCGTTTAACCAGCATCCCGTCAGTGGCCAGGAGCGCAAACTGCTCTGCCTCAGACATGGTTGGCAGCTTGTCCTTCAAACTCAGGGATTTATACAATAAGCCGCTGGTATTAAAGAATTTTTTCAGCGGCAGCTTGCTTTTCGCCTGCCATTCCTGCAACTCAGCTGCCGTCGGATTTTCTTCCTTAATATGCCGCTGCTCATAGCTGACGCCATTATCATCCAGCCACTGTTTTGCCTTCTGGCAGGTAGTGCATTTCGGGTAACATACAAAAATAGTCATGTCAATTCTCCTTGCTAATTAAGTGCTATCTATTAGTATTGAACCATAAAGCCAATAGGGTCAACAGCCATGCCATTGACTCTGATTTCATAATGAACATGCGGTCCGGTACTTTTCCCGGTGCTGCCTACATAGGCAATGACCTGGCCTTTTCTCACATGTTGACTGGAGCTTGCTATAATGCGGGAATTGTGCCCATAAATAGTGGTAATGCCATTGCCATGATCAATTTGCACCAGATTGCCGTAGCCTCCGGCCCATTCACTTCGCACAACCGTGCCATCGGCAGTAGCTACAACCGGGGTATCCATACTGTTGGCAATATCAATTCCCGCATGCAATTCACTGCCACTGTCCAAAGGTGAATTACGCCAGCCAAAACCGGAAGTAACTTCGCCACTAACCGGCCAGATGGACGGCTTAGCCGCAACCTTATCACCGCCGTGTTCCAAACTGCCCGGAATGAGCACCTGTCCCGACCCGCCGGGCTGAAAAGGGACTAACTCTGCTGCTGCACTACTGCCTACACTAAGTGGCTGGTGATTGTGGGCAAAAACTGCCCCCATTCCCAGGAGAATAAGTACCCCTAATAATGAAATAATCCATCTAACAGAAACAGGTATTGGCCTGCGCTCTGTGTTATTCTTAGTATGAGTTTCCTGCGGAGTATGCATTACAATGTTCCTTCCTTAAAGTAAATATAGCAGCCATAATAGTTGGACAAAACCGCTAACTGCTATCACGAAAAAATCCTATACTATACATTATAACGGAAATTCGTCTTTTTGGCTTTCTTTTAATGTTGATTTTTTCATTTTTTGCGTTACTACTTGACGGCAAAAATGAAAAGTGCGAACATAGTAGCAGTTACCGTATTATTATGGGAGGTGACTGCTATGAAAAAGCTCACCAGGAATTCTCGCCTGCTCCTTGCATTAATGTTACTTGTCTGTGCAGCAGCACTGCTGCTGGCCGTCAGTTCCAAACAACTGCCAACCGGACTTTGGCCCCGGCAGATAAGCCCGCAAGCGCCGGTTAACCTCACGGCCATACCGTTAGGCACTATAAATAAGCCAATACAAGTCACCCGGACAGGATCCCTGGAAAGCGCAGCCTCTGTCCCGATTCATGCCGCATTCTCCGGCCACCCCAGTGAAATATATGTAACAGAAGGCCAGGCAATCAAAGCCGGTCAGCCACTGCTTAAGCTCCAACCCTCTCCTTCGGCAGTCACACAACAGGTCGCAGTACCGTCACAACAGCTGCAAACCAATTATGATAATGCCTTAAAAGAATATGACCGCTACCAAAAACTGTACGAAATTGGGGCTATTCCCCGGCGGCAAATGGAGAGTATCACCGCCAAGCTACAAGAAGCCAAAGAACGCCTTGCCGCCGCCGGAACCCAGTCTGCTGGCAGCATAACCGGCCCGGCTACAATTACCGCGCCCATCGACGGCATAGTAACCGGCTTGGCCGCCGCTCCCGCTAAGGAGGTGCAGGCCGGTCAACTGCTGCTTTCCTTAGGCAGCGGTCAGGAATTAGGCGCTGTCGTTCAGCTGGAACAAAAAGACCTGTATCTTGTCCAGTTAGGCACACCGGTTATCGTAGAAGCAGTGCAGCAAACTATCGTTGGTCAGGTTGCCAGCATTTACCCCCAAGTGGAGGCTAAGCAAAATCCTGTTTTCCTTGCTCATATCAAACTCGCAAGTAAACCTGCCGAATCGCTGAAGGCCGGTATGCCCGCCACTATTCATATAAACACCGGTGAAACAGCCGTCGTCCCCGCAGTTCCCACAGCGTCAATCCTTCAGGACAGCCAGGGGCAAACCTATATATACCTGGCGGTCAATGGTAAGGCTGTGCTTCAACAAATAAGTGTAGGCAAAACCATGGACGATTTCACGGAAATTACCTCCGGTCTGCCTGCAGAAAGCCTGATCATAACAAGCAGCCTGGACAGCTTAAGAGATGGCGATACCATTACAGTAATCCAGCACCAATAGTGATACCAGGTGTAACGGTTCTTCACAGCCATTAACAATTAGCGTTTTTCTTCAATATCATTACCAATATGCCTATCGCCTCGGTGTACCTGGCGAATATGAATTCCAAAACATAAAGACCTCCTATGCTAGGTTTTATCCTACCATAGGAGGTCTTATCTGCCTTTCGCAGCTTACTTCAAGTCTGTCTTGCCTTTTCGCGCGGCTTATCCTGTAGTATTGCCCTGCCCCAGACGAAAGCTACTTTCCGGGAAAAAATTTATATATCACCCTGCGCTTCTTCCTTCATAACCGGAACCGATGTGTTGGGAAAAACCCTGCCGTCCACTAAAAGACCATTCTTGGTCAGTTGCCGGATTACTTGCTCTTGCAAATTAAAAGCGTTTACAAAGCCTTCAAGCGGCATTACCAGGCGCTGCGTAAATTCCTGCCTTTCCTGCCCGTCTCCCGGCTGCAGCGACATCAAGTCAAACCGCACCAGATTGCCGGTAATGTGAACCGCACCAATACCATCTGCAAATAAATCACTTTTCATAATTATTACCTCCGCCTATTTATTCTGGGAATTGATTTCCATAAAGATGTAAATTGCTCTAATTTGATCAGGCATAACACCCAGATCCTCTACTGCTGTCAGAATTCCTGTAGCAAGTACGGCTTTGCCCGGTTCCCTGTTGTCCCCGTTTATGGTTGTCAATGCCTGCTGATCAAGGGGATGCACAGTGACTATACCGTTGCCGAAAGCCACTTCAAAGGAGCCTGTTGCTTCCGTCTTATAAACCATACTAAATCCTTTGTTCACATCTGGTGCCACTTCATCCAGCCTGGGAATAGTCACACTCTGGGCTGAAGGCAGAATGGAGAGTTTATCAGGATTGTAGTTAATGGTGTAGATGCCGTCCAGTTTCTGCTCACCGCTGTTAGCGTACAGCACCGGTACAGCGCCCGATGTCCGCCGTTCACCGGCAATATCTCTTTCTTCACCGGCTGGCCTATCCAGCCTGAGAGCAAAACCGCCATTTTCGGTTGCAAAAATATGATTGCTGGACGACCCGCCGGTCTGAATGGTCACATCACCGGTAACACCCGACGGCAATCCGGGAATACTGCCGGTATTAACAGGCGGCGTCATATCCGGCCATTCCGGCAGCGCTGGGAACGGGGTGCCGCTACCGGGCAGACCGGGAGTGATCCCCGACGGATTGCCTGGCTTGGGCTGAGTGGTGGTTTGCGCTTCTCGCTGTGCTATTTCCTCCGGACTTAAGCCTGCCCGCGTAATGGTCAGCGTGCCGTCCACATACTTGAAGGTGTAGTTGTCGGCCTTAAAATCGCCGTCGATATCGATTATATAGTCGCCGACATTGATAGCACCGTCGGCAGTACCACCGTACTTCACGCTGCCTGAGGTAATGATGCCGCTGGCCGCGCCGCTTGCATCACCCTCGCCGGCGACAAAGCCGCTGTAGCGCGCCTCGTGCGTACCACTTACATAGGCACTCCCGTCATATGTCTTCTTATGGTCGTTGGCGGTGACCGTCACTTCCTTGGGGGTAATGGTCAGCATGCCGTTCTCATACGTGAAGGTATAGTTGTCAGCCTCAAAATCACCGTCAATATTCAAGGTGTAGTTGCCAACAGCCTTGTTGGCGCCGCCTGTATCCCATACGCTGCCTTTTTTAATCACACCTTTGTCCTCGCCGGCGACAAAACCGTCATAGCTCATGTCGCCTGCGCCGCCGCTATAGGTCTTACCGTCATATACCTTGGTTTGGTCACCGGCCTTGACGGTCACTTCCTTTTTGGTGATCTCCAGTATGCCGTCCACATACTTAAAGCTGTAGTTGTTGGCCGCGAGATTGCTGTTGGCCTCGTCAATGCCGATGATATACTCACCGGCATTTTTCGCGTTGTCCGCACTGCCGCCGCCGAATTTGACGGTGCCGCTGAGACCGACATTGCTTACATTCTCACCACTGATAAAGCCGCTGTAATCCCAGCCATTGCCGCCGGTAAAACCGTTGCTGCCTGTATAGTGCTGCCCATCATAAATTTTGCTGTAATCCTTGGCGGTAACAGTCACTTCCTTCGGCATGACATAGAATTCCGTTTCAACCTTATAGTTCAGCGGATTGAGACCGTTATAAACCACTTGCAGCGCCGCGTCGCCATTGCCGGTGCCATAAGCTGTACCCTTAACGCCGTCCCGGTAGTTGACACCGGGTTTTGTGCCACTGCCGACACCAGAGCCCCAGTTGTACTTGGTGGATTCCTTTTGGTCTGTGTTCCAGTCACCGAGGAAAGCATCATCCAAGGCTTTACGATCGACCCAGCCGGCGATTTCCACCTTGAACTGACCGCCGTTAAAGAACTCCGCATTGCCGCTGCCATACATCTTTTCGCCATAAATTTTGGCTACAGGCTGGTACTTGTGCGTAGTGCCGTTGCCGACATACGTGCCAGGGAGGGTAGTAACTTGATCATAATCTGTGCCATAGCGGCGGAAATCACCGGTCAGCTTGCCATAGTTATCGCCGAGGGAATCTTCGGTGGAAATAACCCAGCGGCTGCTACCAGGATCAATCATATCCTTGGAGTTTGTCCTGGTATTATTGTTGGTAAAATGACCGCCTTCAGCCGTCAGATAGACCGGCGTATCACCATAGGAAACCACCTTGCCGTTTTCACCCAGCACCAGATTACCGTCTTTTGTCCAAACTGTGATATTCTGTCCGGAAGCGCCGGTGGTATTGCCGTCTACCGTACCGCTAATTGTCAGTCCGCCGCTGTCTTTAATGTCAATGCCCTTGCCGGCAGTGATATTGCCCAGCTTGTCGATGGTGTTGCCTTTGCTGCTAAAGCTGATGGTATTGGTTGTGGAAGTGGCTGTCAGGGTCTCGACATTTGTTACTGTGCCGGGAACAGTAATCGCGCCCTCTTTGGTGGTCACAGTCAGATTATTGCCGGACAGGTCGAGGTTTTTACCTGTGGTCACAGTCACCGTGCCGCTACCGTTTTTGATAGTAAGATTATCAGTTACTTTAAAATTGTCATTTACGGTGATCGTACCGGTGCCATCGTCCCGGCCAATATTAATGTTCTTAAAACCGTCCTCAAAAACGCGGTCTTTGCCATCAAACCACCCGCTGTCCAGGTTCAAATCCGCTGTACCGCCACCGCTGCCCAAGTTGATATTCGTCTCTTCCGAATAGGTTTTAATGGTGAGATCGCCGCTGCTCTTGATCTTGCTGCCCTTGGCAATCGTCAGCTTGTCAGCCGTCAGGGACACATCACCTGTACCGGCATTGATTTTGGCATCAATGTCAACCCATTTGCTCTCAACGGTAAAGTCATTGTCGTTGGTATTAATCTTCCCCCGGACATTTACTTTGCCTGTACTGGTCGTTTCACTTGCCTGACGGATGATAACCGTATCGGTAAAACCGGTTGTGCCAATTTGATACAATGTGCCTGTGCCGTCAGGCCGGCCAATAATGATTTTTCCGTCGCCGCGATCCCTAAATACCCGCTTGGCTGTAGTGCCGTCAAAATATCCCGACTTCAGGAACAGTCCATCTCCTTCTTTTGTTTCACCAAGATACAAGTCCCGTTCCTTAGTCAGAGTCTGCAGGATCAGATCACCGGTACCGGAAATCGGAGCCTGTGCTTGATTGTCATTACCTGCCAGCTCAAGATTATCCACCGTCAGCGTCAGTGTACCGCTGCCGGTATCAATGGTACTGTTGGTTTCGGTCGTCAGCGTGACTGTCCGGAATTCCAGGTTGTTATTGCCGGCCGTAATGGAAGCGTTTTCCTTTACGGTAATGCTGCCGCCAGTTCCCGGTGAGCGGATGGTGGTCGGGTCAACAAAGGTCAGACTGCCGCCGATTTCTACCGCGCCGGTACCGTCCTCACGTCCCAGGTAAACGTGCTCAAAGCCGTCCTTGAAAATCTGGTCGTTAAACAAGCCTGCGCCTAGCTGCAGCGTGCCTGCGCCGGTGCCAATACCCAGCGTGGCGGCGGAATTATACTGCTGCACATTCAGGGTACCCTTACCTTGTACGATGCCGCCGCCCAAAGTCATCTTGTCTGCTGTCAGCGTGATATTGCCATTTGTCGCGTGCGTCGCTTTAATGTCCTTGTTTACTGTCAGCCCAGCCGCCTCAGTAGTCTCCAGCACCACCGCATCGCCGCTGCCGCTGGCAGTAATGCCGCTTACCGTACCGTTGGCGGGAGTCGCTATTTCACCAATTGTCAGCGATTCGGCTCTTACCTTGACCTGCTGCGCGTTGGCAGCCAGTGTGCCGATTTTGTTAGCAGAGGCGGTCAGGTTATAAGTTCCGCCTTGCAAGGCCAGGCTGCCGGCAGTAATGATTCCGTCTGTCTGACTGGCTGAGTTGCTGGCATTCAACGCCAGTGTTTTGCCATCCAAATTGGCATTGCCTTCAAAGATAATATTTTGGGCAATCAGGGTAGTATTTTGTCTGAAAGAACCAAGATCAAAATTATTTACATAGATACTACCTTGATTGGTATTGCCGATACGGTAATGATCGAAGGTGGTATCAAAGGTATTGGTTAATAAATTATTTGTCAGCCACAAGCTTCCTGTCCCATGCTGTACATTGCCCAGGGAAATAACCTTACCACCATTATAGGTGGCGATACCCAGTGTACCGGAGCCTTTGACGGTCTTGGAACCTGTCAGACTGCTCAGGTCATTGGTATACAGATTAATTGTACCGCTGCCGGCGTCAATGACACCTGTGCCAGAGGAATTGTTGATTTTATTAGCTTTCAGTGTGACTTTATTCGAGCCGTTTACGTTCAGACCACCACTGCCGATTTTGATCTCACCGGTAGCGCCGTTTTGAACGGTGACACTGTTATCGACGCTGACGCCGTCAATGGTAACAAGGCCAGTGCCGCTTGCATTGCCTAAAGTCAAGTCTTTAAACTCATTGCCGAATAAGCCGCCGTTAAGCTGTGCCTGAGTAATGACCAGGCCAGTGCCGCTGCCGTTATTATTCACGTCAAGAGTTACCGCCGCATCGCGCGGCCCCAGATTCAGAGTGCCCTTGCCAGTGATGTTGGCTATGCTGTCTGACGTTTCGGTCAGCTTATTTGCCGCAAGAGTAAACTTGCTTTCCACATCGCTGCCGAGATCAATTTTAGCATTTGCTCCCAGCGCCAATTCATTGCCGCTGACTGTGACGTTTGCATTGCTGCCATTGATCGCGATGCTCGCACTGTCATTCAAAGTGACTGTATTACCGGCCGTAATATTGACTATTGCGCCACTGCCGCTCACTGTCAGACTCTTGCCGCTGTTCATGGTAAAGTTGCCGCCGCTGATATCCACCTCTGTACCGTCGCCGCTAATACCTACATTGCCTTGTACCGTCACACCGTAACTGCCTGCCCCGGAAGCCACTTTTACCGATTTATTGATGCTGCCCTCGTCAAAATACACATCCTGCTTGCCGGTAACCGCAAATTCCCTGAAGCCGGTGAGCACATTATTAATTGCCGTATAGGTGATCTTATAGCCGCCGCCGGCAGTGTCATAGGTATCGCTGATATAGATGTCTTTAGTGTCAGGCACCTTGATGGTCAGATCGCCGGTACCGTTCACTTTTCCTGCCAGACCGCCCAGACCACTCTTCAGGTCAAGATGAAGGTTACGAACGTATATGTTGGAACCGTTGGGCAAGGTGGCCTGATCGGCGGTGATGGACAGGTCTTTATAGGGGGAAGCCGAGCCTATCTTAACCGTGCCGGACAGGTTGGCATTGGCCGTCGTCCTGATGTCCAGATTGGATGAGAAAGTAGTATTATGAATATTGATATTGCTGCTATGATCGACTGTATCAAGTTTTTCTGTCAGGCGTCCCAGGATGATTTTACTATAATCGCCGCCCAGTACACCGCCAGGATTGAAATAGTCCGATTGCAGGTAGAGGTCAGAGTTGTTATCCACGCCGCCCACCTGAATGGTCTTGGTGGGAGTCAGGCTGTAGAGGTGAAACTCACCGCCAGTCCGTACGTTCTTGTTCACCGTCATGCGGTCTGTTGCCAATTCTACCTTGCCGGTGGCGGTAATACCGTCAACACCGCCCACTGTGCCGATGCTCAAGTCTGTCCCATTATACAGCTTCAGGCTGCCCACCTTAGCCGCAACGGTGCCGATGGCATTGGTGGCGGAGGATAGGTTAAACGCGCCGCTGCCATTGCCATCCAGCAGCAGGTTGTCTACAGACAATGCTGATAAATCATCCTGAGTCAGCGATTTAACCTTGAAGGTCAGGGTCTTACCGGTCGTCCCGGTGATAGTGGCCCCATTATTAATGGTTGCCACGCCGCCGGGACTGCGCACCGTCAGGTTAGTGGCCGGTACCGTAAAGCTGTCAACCGATACCGCACCGGTGCCATTCTCATGGCCAATGGTGACATTGGTGAACTGGCCGGCGGCAATTTTTGTCATCCCATCATTATCTACCGACAGCTTGCCGGCATCAGCCGTACCGCCGATTTGCAGTCCCCGTCCGAGTGTTTTCGGAGCAATGAACAATTGTCCGCCGGTTACAGCGTCAAACTTGGCATTGGTCCAGTTGGTAATGGCATCCGCACTCAAAATCAGGTCGCCGCTGCCTGCTTCGACAATGGCCGTATTGGTAAAGTCAATCGTGCCGGCATCCAGCTTCAATTCCTTGTTATTTGTCCGCAAGTCAGCGCCTGTGGCAAAGGTAATCCGGCCGGTTGCACCGCCGGCTTGAACGGTCAGTTTGTCCTGTACGGCAAGCTGGCCGACATTAACTGTACCTGAGCCGTCCGTCCGGCCGATGATGATTTCACTGAAGCCGGGAGTAAACCGATTAAAACTTGCTTGTGTTATCTGTAAATCGCCGGTGCCGGTGCCCACACCAATCGTGCCGTTTGCCGTTGAGGTATCAATAATTAATTTCCCTATACCGGATACCGCACCGTTCATCGCTCCCCAAGTGTTTGACCGGAAGTGAATATCCCCGGCACCGGCCATAACCTTAGCGGTAGTATTAGCCAGTTCAAGCTTGCCGGTCTGTGCCGTCAGCGCGACCTTGCCTCCCTTACTGTCAACAATGCCGTTATCCAGGACAATATCCTTCCCGGCGTTAAAAGTTACATTCAGCTTGCCGGCGGCCGCACCGATGGTTGCACCGGAATCAACTGCGATATTGCCGCTGCCGGTGTTAGCGGCATCAACAGTCAGTGTATTCGTTCCGCTGCGGCTGGTAATATTCTTGCTGATGGTAACACCGCCGGCAGTCGATTTCAGTGTGCTGTCGCCGGCAATCGACAGACCGTTGGCGCCTCCTGCCTCACCTACGATAAAGCTACCGGCATTGGTAAAGGCTACGCTTTTCACAGTGCCTGCCAAAATACCGACCGCATTGGCGCCGCTTAAGCTAAACACAGCATTATTGCCCAGCAGGTTCAGTTCGCCTGCCGTGATGACGCCCGTGCCACCGCTGTCAGCGCCAGTTTTCAGCGTTACCGTATTGGTTCCGGCGTTGAGCACACCGGCAATGTTTATCTTGCCGTTTGTGCCAGTTGCTTGCAGTGTCACGTCATTGCCGAAGGTGGCGTTGTTGACAGTGATAGTGCCAGTACCGGAATTATGACCAATTACGGTTTTGTCATAGCTTTTAAATACTGAACTGGCATTGCCGGAGAACAGATTTCCTGTTAAATCCAGGCCACTACTGCCAGACGTACCGACAAAGATATTACGGCTAGCATCTTTGGTTTGCAGCGTCAGCGTACCGCCTGCACTGCCTGTTACCCGCGCTGCGCTGTCAAATGTCATAGCATTGCCAATCAGCGTGGCATTTGCTGCCACTATAGCAGCGCCACTCTGCAGTGCAATCGCCGTGCCGTTGCCGTTGGTTTGTGTATTTTCACCGCTAACTGTCAGCAGCCCCGCTCCGGCATCAATGGTACCGCTCAGCTTGACACCAACGCCGCCGCTCGCTACGTTGTCTTTCTTGCCGTAAATGCTGATAGCGCCGCCGCCGCTGTTTAACTCACCAGTCAGCGACACACCCACCGCATCGGTGGTATTGGAGTTAGTTAAGCCATACAGGGTAATACTGCCGCCACCAGTGGTGATGCTGCCCTGAATATCCACGCCGGGTATAGCATTATTTGTCGTGTTTTTAGCATAGCCGGTTATGCCGGTGCCGCCATGGAGCAGTACCGTGCCGCCGTTGGTCATAATCTGCTTGCCGCTGTTTAGCTTGATCGCGCCGCCGGCTGTGTTGTCGAAATCGGCATGCAGATCCAGGTTTAGCTTGCCGCTGCTAGAAGTGATGCCGGCATCAACAGTGATATTATTATGTGCTTTTAAAGTCAGCGTTGCGTCACCGCCGACAGTCTTGATAATATTACTGCTCACCGTAATATTGCCGTCTTCGGTTTCGCCGCCGGTTGTTGTGGTAGTGATTGTCACACCGGTGCCTGTATTTAACGCGCCGCTGACCGCAGCTGCGCTGACAGCCGGACCGCTCAGGCCGCTGCCGCTGTCGCTGATGATCACATTAATCGGATCAAGCAGCCATTCGCCGCCCTGGCCATTGGACGCTGAAGCGTTCACACTGGCGGTATTTCCCACCGCCAGCACATGGCCGGAGGTCTCAACCTTGCCGCCGTCGCCGCCGTTTGCACCGCCTCTGGCGCTGACCGCGCCGTTAAAGCGGGTAGTACCGTCCGACCAGACAGCTACCGTGCCGCCCTTGCCGTTATCAATGGCGTCAGCCGCAATGGCTGCTCCGTTATGTACTGTGACAGTCCGGGCATGAGGCGCGTCGCCCGTCCCCTGCCAGTCGCCGCCGACGCGGATGTAACCGCCGCCGGTACTGCCGGTGACGTCAAGCTGCGTGCCTTCAGCCAGCGTAATATCCTTGCCAAAGATATCAATATTGCCGCCCTTGCCGGTCACGGCAGAGGCGTCAATGATGCCGGAATTATGCACCGTGCCGTCAACGGCGTGTAGGGTTACGCTGCCGGCTGCACCGTCCAGGCTCCTGGCACGGATGATACCATTCTGGTTAACAACGGCGGAAGTCAGGTCCTGTCCGGCTTTGGCCGTCATCAGGACAAGGCCGCCGTCGGCTTCGATAAGTCCTTTGTTGTCAGCTACGGCCTTGAGCGCGCCTTCGCCAAGGGCAAGTTGCACCTTGCCGTCACCGTTAAAGTCGAGGGTGGCTTGATTCCCGGCGCCTAAGATGACACTGCCTTTTTTGGCCACAATGATGCCTTCATTTTTCACTTCCGGCGCCAGAAGAGCAACCAAGCCCTGATTTTCGGCAACAATCTGCCCCTGATTAATGACACTGCCTGAACTGCCTTGATTGGCGAAAGCATAACGGCCGGCCATGAAATCGGCATCGGTGATGCTAAGCGTTGTGGCCACCAGACCGCCGACGTTGACTTGCGCGCCGGGGGCGAAATAGACGCCGTTCTGGTTAACCAGAAATACTTTGCCGTTGGCCGACAGTTTGCCGAATATGGCGGATGGATTGTTGCCGATAACGCGGTTGAGGGCTATCGAATTGGCTCCCGGTTGGAAGAACCGTACGGCTTCATGGGGGGCAATGCCGAAGGACTGCCAGTTGATGGCTGCCAGGGCAGTCTGCTGTTGAATGGTCATGACCGAACCAGCCTGATTGATAATGGCCGAACCGGCTGTTACCTGACCGTCTGCCGGCATTGCTCGCACCGGCATAGGAGCCAATCCATTCCATAGGAAAACTGCCGCAGCCGCTAGTTGGGTACATTTTTTCAAAATATTTTTCAGACTGTTTTGCGCTTGCATTCGGCGCAGCCGGGCGCGGCGTTGTTTTCGTGAAATACGCATAGTTGTTGACCTCCTTTTCATAGTATCCGGCAGTTTCGATTAGAAGAATTTATATAACTGAAACCAAAAGCGCCCCGACTTATCGTCATCAGATTGCGCTTCTTCGGAACCAAGCTTCCACGAATAATGCAGGCGGGCCGCCCAATTGTTTTCCCGGCTCCAGTTAACCCCCACACCCATACCGGAAAGTGACCGGCGGTTGGATTCGGTACTGATAGCCAGAGGATATTTATTCTGCGAAACTGAACCGGCATCTACGAAAGTGATGAGCTGCCAGGTGTCTTTTGCCCCTTCTTTGGCCGGCAGGTTCCAACGCAATTCGGCCATTCCCATCCAGCCCTCATCCCCGGATGCTTCGCCAACAGGGTAAGCGCGGACTCCGTAGGGACCGCCCAGATACATTTTTTCTGACGGATCCAGGTTCTCGTCCGCCCATTGATAGCTATAGGTCAGGTAGAGAGCCAGGCGTTCGCGAATATGCTGCAAACGTGTAAGATTGAGGTTGTACTTGCCGAATGAACCGTTAGTGTGCAGGCCGGTAACCGCGTCGGCGTCAGCAAGCCGGCTGTCTGCATCGCGCAGGTCAAGATCGCCTTTGGTGTAGGTAAAGGAATAAGTATTGCTGCCGCCGCCCTGCCAGGTGTCCAACGTATCGCCGTTGATACCAATGACCCAGTTGTTGGCGTGCTTGCGGCTTTTGTAGTTAAGCAGTTCCACTTCATCTTTCAGGTCCTTGGAGTCAAAGCGAATTTGGCCATACCAGTTGGCATTGCGGGAACGTTGAAGGTTTTTCTGATACGACAGGCTGAGTGTGTCGGCTGTGCCGGTGATCCCCAAGACGGTAAAGGGCCCGCCTAAGAGATAATTTGATCTGGCATAACTGATGCCAAACCGGCTGCCCTGATCAAGCGCCGGAGTGGTATAGGAGATGCTGCCGTTTTTCTGGCCGTTGCCGGTATACAGGCCGCTGACAGTCAACAGGTCGCCTTCTTTGAAGGGATTGGCCCGGTTGACCAGCGCCGTATACTGAGTTCGACCGGTATAGCGGTAGCCGCCATTGTCCACCCCCACATAACCCCAGGTTTCCTTGCCTTCCGGCTTTACGTTGATGGTCAGGGTGGTGGTCCCCGGCTGAGACCCGGCCTGCAAGGAAGTCTTGGCTTCCGCACCTGCCAGATCACCGATCAGCCATACCGCCCGTTCAAGGCTCTTTTTTTCCACAATGGCGCCGCTGGCTACTTTGCCCAGTTCCCGCTTGATGGCATTGTCATGGATCTTTGTTGCATTATTGATAATAACCTGATCATACCGGCCAGGTTCAATCGCGATATTGATCTGGCCGTTGGCAAAATCCTGGGCCGGAATGTAGGCAAAGGCCACAAAGTAGCCCTTGGAACGCAAATAACGAGTAATGCTATCGGCTTGCTGTTCCAAATCCTTGATAGTAGCCGGTTTGCCAATGCTATCGTCCAATAAGGCTGCCAAATCACTGTCAGTTGCCAGCTCCTGCCCGCCGCTGAAGCGGTACTGGCTGACGACAACTGTCGGGCTATCTCCCCCTTGCCCGGCAGCATGACCGGCAGGCATAAATAAGCCTGTCCCCATCAGCAGGGCAACCGCAATAATCGCTATTTTTCTTGTTTTTTTCCCATATCTATGGCTTCGACTCATGATTAATCTCCATCCCTCCCTCGAAATATGACAAACTATGTCATGGTAATGATAGAATTATACAAAAATAATACTGCTTTTACATTATCTCTATGGATGGAATTTCCATCACTCAAATATCCCTCAGAGATAAGCAACGGAAATAGAAAAAGAACCTGGCTTTAAGCCAGGTCCCTTTTCCCCATGTAAATCGTAAATGAAATGGTAATATATCAATCAGTGTAGGTCTCTTCCGTCTCCGGTTTCACTTTAAACCATACCGCATACATTGTCGGCAAAACAAGCAGCGTCATAATAGTTGCGCCAAGCAAGCCACCGCTAATCGCCACTGCCATTGGTCCCCAAAAAGTACTTGGAACCAAGGGAAGCATTCCGAGTATCGCTGCCGCTGCCGTAAGCAGGATAGGACGAAATCTCACGATGGTTGAATTAATGATGGCGTCCCACGGTGTCTCGCCTGCTTTGCGGTGCTGTTCAATCTGATCGATCAAAATAACCGAGTTGCGGATGATCATCCCGCTAAGCGCTAAGATTCCAAGCTCAGCCACAAACCCCATCGGCCGCATGGTCAGCAGCATGGCCACACTGACCCCGATGATGCCGAGAGGTGCGGTAAGCAGAGTAAGCACCATCAAAGATACTTTTTGCAGTTGAAGCATAAGCAATACCATAATAACCAGGATCATTACCGGAACGGTTTTAAGCAAAAATCCGACAGAGGTTTTACTATTTTCAGACGCTCCCCCAATGTCAATGCTATATCCGGGCGGAAGGCTCTCACGTACCGGCTTTAGGCTTTCATAGATTTCTTTGGTAGCGTCATTGCCGGTTATACCGGCAACTACATCGGCTTGTACGGTAATTGTCGGCTTAAGGTCATAGCGCCAGATTAACCCGTCTTCCGCATCATAGCTGATATTGGCAATTTGCTCTAATGGTACAAATTTGCCGTTGCCAATGTGTATCGGCAAATCTTTAATACTGGCCAAAGTTTTGCGGTTCTGGGCGTCAATGCGAAATACAATGCCAACTGTTCGATCTTGCTCATAAAACTCGGCAATGGTGGCGCCAGATAATTGGGTCTGTAAATCCTGCGCCAGTCCGTGACTGTTAATTCCCAGCATTCTGGCCTTATCCTGGTCAACAGTCAAACGCATGACCTTACTTTTTTCATTCCAGTCAAAATTGATATTTTTCAGGCTGGGATCTGCCGCCATAGTATCCCTTACCTGATTGGCGAGCTCCCGCACCTCTTCATGGTCATAGCCGGTAACCCGCAGCATGACAGGATACGCCGAAGGCGGACCAGTCTGAATTAGCTTGATATTCCCCCGTACATTTTCGAATTGCTCGTCAAATAGCTGCTCCAGTTTATGATTCAAGGTTTTACGGGCTTCCACATCTTTGGCTACAATGATAAACTGGGCAAAGTTATTGGCCGGCAGCCGGGGTTCGATGGTAAGAATAAATCGCGGCGATCCCTTGCCGACATAATAGCTGTAGCTCTCGATATCAGGATCACCGGTCAGACTGTCGGCAAACTTTTGGGCCTCCTGTTCAGTTGCGGCTAAGGATGAACCTTCCGGTAATGTCATTTCCACCAGCAGTTCAGGCCGGATCGAGGGTGGAAAAAACTCCTGTCTGACAAACCCTAATAAAAAGATAGAACCGATAAAGCAGGCTGCCGTTGTGCTGAGCACTGCTTTTTTATGACTGAGGCACCATACAAGTATTTGCCGGAACATCCGGTAAAACTTGGTGTCATGGATATTGTGGCCTGGCGTTGCCGCATGTTTGGGTTTAATTAACCGATAACCCAGCAAGGGTGCAACCATAACCGATACAATCCAGGAAAGCAAAAGAGCGATGGTGATAACCGGAAAAAGACTGCTGGTAAACTCGGCTGCCATGCCTTTGGAAAAACCGATCGGGATAAAGCCTGCACAAGTAATCAGCGTGCCTGTAAGCATCGGAAAGGCAGTGGCCGTATACGCATAGCAGGCCGCCTCAAAGCGTCCCCAGCCTTCCTCCAGTTTCACCGTCATCATCTCAATGGCAATAATCGCATCATCAACCAATAATCCCAAGGCCATAATCAGCGCGCCCAGCGATACTTTGTGCAGAGCGATGCCCATACTCTCCATGAAAACAAAGATTCCGGCAATAACCAGGGGAATACACAGAGCCACTACAATGCCTGATTGAACACCAAGACTGAAGAAGCTGACTGCCAACACAATGATGATAGCTTCGCACAGGGTTTTCACAAATTCATTGATAGAGTCTTTAACCACCTGGGGCTGATTAGATACCTGGCTTAATTCCATGCCAAGAGGCAATTCTGCTCTAATCACCGCAGCAGTTTTCGTCAATTCCTCTCCCAGCTCAAGGATATTTCCCCCATCGGCCATAGAAAGCGCAATACCGATTGCCGGCTGCCCGTTAAAATACATTTTCGGTTCCATGGGGTCAGCATAGCTGCGTTCAACCCTGGCGATATCACCTAACCGGAATGTCCGTTCATTTACCCTGATCGGCATATTCCGGAGAGCTTCAATGTTCTCAAACAGCCCCGATACCCGCACATATACATTGTCTGAGGATGTTTCCAGCATGCCGGAAGCCGTCATCGCACTCTGCTCTTTTACCGCAGCAATGATAATACCGGGGTCGATCCCGAGCCCCGCAAGCTTGCTGCTTTCCATTTCAACATAAATCTTTTCTGCTTGTACGCCGACAAGTTCAACCTTCTTTACATCATTTACAGCCAGCAAAGTCCTGCGAATTTGCTCGGCTTCTTCCCGCAGTTCCTCGTAACTGTATTCAGCTCCTGTGAGAGCATAAATATTGCCAAATACATCATCAAACCGGTCATTGAATGCAGGACCGATTACGCCTTGCGGCAATGTGCCTTTGATATCATTAACCATATTGCGTACTTCAAGCCAGGTTGGCCGGATGTCTTTTGCCGGCATCGCTTCGTTTAGATTTATATAAATAACGGCTTGCCCTGGTTTTGAATAGCTTTTAATATAATCTAAACCAGGAGTATCCTGGATCTTTTTCTCGATTTTATCGGTTACCTGTTCTTCTACCTCTCTGGCACTGGCTCCCGGCCAGGCGACCGACACCACCATCTGCCGGATGACAAAATCAGGGTCTTCCATTCTGCCTAAGTTCTGATAGGAAAATATGCCTGCCACAAAAACCAGGAAAACGAAAAAATACACGAGTTGTTTATGTTTAAGCGACCACTCTGTCAGATTAAAATTGCTCATTGCCGCACCTTTTGTCCTTCCCGCAGTTTTTGGACTCCGGCAGTAACAATCACATCTCCTTGCTGCAGGCCTTCGAGAATCTGAATCCTGCCATCACCAAAAACACCGGCTTTCACCGGACGCAAACTTACGATCCCGTCGTTAATCACCCATACATTTGGTGTATCACCAGTCTGATAGATGGCCGTCAGCGGAATATACACCGCCTGCTGACCGCTGGAATCTGCCACCGCTACACTGGCAGTCATCCCTAACTGAATATCCGGCGGCGGATTGATTAAGCTGATTCTGACTTTATAGGTTCTGGCCACCTTGTCTGCCACCGGGGAAACCTCTCTGACAGTTCCCTCTACAGTAACACCCGGCAGTGCCCAAAAGCTGACCCGGACTTGCCGGGCATTACGCATTTCATCAATACGATTTTCCGGTACATGGATTTCAATTTCCCGTTCACCATCTGTCACTAGGGTAATAACCGGCTGACCGGCACTCACTACTTGCCCGGCTTCGGCATGTATGCCGGAAATGACACCGGCGCTTTCGGCCAGCAAAGTGCTGTAGCCCAGTTGATTAGCTCCCTGAGTATACTGGGCGGTTGCCTGGCGGGCATTAGCTAAGGCCACCTCATATGCATTCTGGAATTGATCCAGCTGCATATGGCTGACCGCCCCTTCTTCATATAACTTCCGATAACGCGCGAGGTTGGCCTCGGCTAAACTCAGCTGGGATTGGGCCGAAGCGACCTGGGCTGAAGTAATAGTTACCGTTTGAGTGATGTCTTTGGCGTCGATTTCCATTAGAACATCCCCTGAATTAACTACACTGCCAAGTTCTACACTGCGTTTTAAAATTTTCCCGCTGACCTGGAATGCAAGCTGTGTCTCATATCTTCCCCGCACTTCGCCGGAATAAGCGGCTTCTTGCCCGGAAGCAGCCAAGTTCACTACCTGTGAGCGAACACGCGGCATTTCTTCCTTGACAGGCTCCGTTTTAGAGCATCCCGTAAGACTGACCGATACAAGCAAAAGCAAAATCACGCCACAGTTAACCATGGACTTTTTCATGGAAAATCCTCCCCCTACCCTGGATTCACTTCTTTACAAGCCCATTGACAATAAAATCAATAAGCTCCTCAGTATACTTCTGCTCATTCTGCTCCTGGCGAAGCGGCCCTGTACGGGCATAGCTGAAAGCTTGGAATAACTTAAATCCGGCATAAGCCACAATCGTTTCATCAACATCACGAAACTTCCCCTGCTGCTTGCCTTCGCGAATAATCCGGGCAATCAGTGAAATAATCTCTTCATCAATCATTTCATGATATTTTCTGTTGACAAAAGCCCAATACAGCTCGTCATCTTTTAATATTTTGGTGATAAAGTTCTCTTGGTTAAAGTACGCTATTGACTGGCGGATTAACAGCACCAGCCGTTCAAGCGGGTCAGGCACCCCGTCTATTTGCGCAAATAGCAGCTCTATCGTTTTATGCCATTCACGTGAGAGCAAACATTGGAACATGTCCTCTTTGTCTGTAAAATGTTCATAAATTGTTTTCTTGGAAATTCGGCAGTCTTTACTGATTTCATCCATAGTCGTCTTCTTAAAACCAAAGCGTTCCATTCGTTCCCTGGCCTTATCAAGGATAAGGTTCTTTATGTCATTCACTGTATTCCTCCTCGTATATATTACTAACCGCATGTTATTATCTTTTCCACCTATAAACTATTATAGTGTTTTAGTTTCCAAAAATCAATAGCCAGTTTGGCAGCTTCGTTCAGCCGGTGGAACAAGCGTTATCCAACAGCTAAGGCAACAAGCCCGAGCAGCATAACGCCCGCCCCGGCCAATCTGATTTTGAAATCGCTTTCTGACAGAAGTTTTGCCCCAAGAATAGCGCCAATCAAGATACTGACTTCCCTGGCCGGCGCAATATAACTGACAGGACTGAATACCATGGCCGTTAACACAAGAATATAGGCCAACGGCGATAGTATAGCTACCCCGATGGCTTCTTTTTTATGCGCTGACCATTGTTCTTTAACCTTATCCCAGTTTTTCAGAGAATAGGGTGTCAGCAAAATGACCCGCCCGACATTGGTGGACCAATCCATCAGCAGCGGCGGAATCAAATAAGCACTGACGGCAACTTTGTCTACGACGGTGTAGCCGGCAATTGCGGCACCACAAAACAAGGCATAGAGAATGGATTGGCGGGCGCTTTTTTCTTTCTTGCCAAAAGGGTTGCCTGTAATAATGAGAATTCCGATGCCGATGAATACAGCGCCGGTTAAAGCTATCACCGTAGGCTGTTCCCCCAAAAGGAAGATTGCTGTTATTACCGAAAGCAATGGCCCGGTCCCTCTGGCAAGAGGATAGATAACTGAAAGATCACCAAAGCGGTAACCTTTGTCCAGTAAAATGAAATATACCGAGTGCAGCACGGCGCTGCCCAGAATCAATGCAATTTGATAGGTACCAATAAGCGGTTTTTCCACTACCATCACCCATAACGCCAACGGAAAATATAATACGGTTGACAGAGTGGCAAAAATCCAGATAAAGGCAGTACCGCCGCACGCTTTTTTGGCCAGGAGATTCCACCCCGCATGGCAAAATGCGGCTATTATAACCAAGAGCAATGCAAAACTACTCACCTTGTTCTCCCCTCCCGACCAACTTTATTCTGTACTTCGCCGTATCTGAGAATATTGCCTTCTTACCTAAATTTAGAGAAACAGAAAAAAGTCTTACATCGGCTGAGCAATCCTTTCCCTGCACAAGTTCAGAGTACGCCCATCTGTTCAGCCAAATGCTGCCATAATAGAATCTCCCTCCTTGATTGACACCACTCCGGGAACAAATTATAATAAATATAAATATTTATTATAATTTTAAATATGAATATTTATATTTAAGCGGAGGTGTCCAATTATGGTTACATTAGCAGCCGTCCAACAGGCCAAACAAAAGCTTGCACCTTATATTTTCGAAACACCGCTCATTCGCCTGGCAGAACTGGATGAACTGTTAGGCTGCCAGGTGTATGTAAAAGCGGAATGCATGCAAAAAACCAACTCCTTTAAAATTCGTGGCGCGTTAAATAAAATGCTTTCCTTACCGGCAGAACAGCTGCAAAATGGAGTTGTTGCCGCTTCTTCCGGCAATCACGGTAAAGGAGTCGCTTTTGCCGCCAAGCTGTTGGGGATTAAAGCCACCATTGTTTTGCCGGATACTGCTCCCCAAATCAAAGTTGACGGAATCCGCGCCCTGGATGCGGAAATTGTACAGTGCAAACTGGCTGAAAGGCATATCATTGCGAAAAAATTAAGCGATCAGTATGGGTATACCATCATTCACCCTTACGATGATTATGACATCATCACCGGGCAAGGCACTGCCGGACTGGAAATCATGGCACAACTGCCGGATGTGGACTGTGTTGTGGTTCCCATTGGCGGCGGCGGACTCATCGGCGGTATTGCAACTGCTGTAAAAGCCATTAATCCCCACGTGAGAGTCATTGGGGCGGAACCGGCCGTTCTCTCCCGCTATGAAAAAAGCCGCAAGGCCGGCGAAAGAGTACTGGTAGAAGAAAAAGCATCGCTGGCCGATGCGCTGCTAACCTTGCAGCCTGGCGAAAAAAACTTCCCCATTTTTCAAAAATATGTAGACGACGTTGTCGGCGTGAAGGAAGAATATCTGGCCTGTGGCGTAAAAACACTGCTCCTGGAAGGAAAAATACTGGCCGAACCTTCTTCCGCCATCGGAATTGCCGCCGCCCTGCAGGGAAGCCTCCGGATAGCCAAAGAGGATAAGGTATGCTTCCTGGTTTCCGGTGGTAATGTCAGCCTCAGTCAACTGGCTAAATTATAAATGGAGACTTGATTCAGATGAGGTTTTAACCCCATCTGAATCTTAGTCGGAATTATCCAGGGACTTAGCCGCTCTTAACTCCCGCTTGCAGAAGCAGGAGTCTTAGAGCGGGTTAGTCATCGGACAAAGGAGGATATGACTTATGAAACAGATATTTACCGATACTATACCGGCCGGGCATTATACTCCCGGTATCATTAGCAATGGCACCCTGTATGTATCAGGCCAGACTTCCGCAGACCCGGCAACAGGAAAACCAGCCGCAGGCGGCATCAGAGCCGAAACCATTATGGCGTTAAAGAAAATGGAAGCCGTATTGAAAGCTGCCGGCGTTACCAAAGAAGCTGTCGTTATGTGCCGGGTTTATATAACCGCTGCCAGCCAATGGGGTGAAGTCAATGATGCCTATAAGGAATTTTTCGGCGACCATAAGCCTGCCAGAGTTACTGTTCCCATAAAAGAACTGAACCACGGCTGTCTTATTGAAATAGAAGCCATTGCGGAAATTAATAAATAACGCCGCACAGAATAAAAGCAGGTATACAATGGTATGCCTGCTTTTTTGAAAAAGGAGCTGCTTATGACGCTTGAAGAAAGAGGCTATGCTGTCAAGCTAACCAAAAATGAGAAAATCATTTATGAATTCGTACTTCGCAACAAAGACAAAGCCTGCTTTATGACATCAACTGCCCTGGCCAGAGAGCTTGGTGTAGGCGACACTTCGGTCATCAGGCTATCCCGGACTCTGGGTTTTTCCAGTTTCACGGAATTCCGGAAAGCCATTCAGGCAGAGGCTCTGTCCAATGGAAACCTCGCCAGCCTATCGCATGTGCCTTATGAAAAAAAACAAAAAGCCGATGCTATTGCATTAACAGAGATTCCGTCACTTGTCCGTCAGAACTTTATACGAAAAGCCGAATTGGATTTTGCCAATAACACTGATGGGAAATACCAGGAAACAGCCGAAATGATTGTAAACGCAGAAAAAAAATATATTGCAGGTTTCCGGAACACAGCAGGACTGGCCGATTATTTTGCAACAATACTTTCCCATGTACTGCCCAATGTCAGGCGAGTCAATCATAAAGACGGTTTTGAAGATGAAGCCATTGATATGGGGGAAAAGGATATTTTAATTCTGTTCAGCCTGCCACGGTATTCCCAAAATGCAGCCATCGTTCTGGAAATAGCACAGGAAGCCCATTGCCATATCGTGGTATTGACTGACAAAATTACCGCCCCGATAACAGCCGGGGCGGTAAAGGTGATTGTCAATGATATTGAATCAGTAAGTTTTGCCAATTCCATTGCCGGCATGGTTCTGTCTATGGAAATACTGATCAGTCTGATCAGTAAAATCTCCGGGCAGCAAGGACGGGAACGGCTAAAAACTCTGGACAAATATATGGCCAAAACCGGCCTGTATTAGCATCTTCGCCGGGGTTAGCCTTCCAGCATCAATTTTTCCAAAACCAGGGGCTCAATATATTTGCCGTCCTTAAAGGCGCGCATATTGCCGCCCGATATCTCATCAATCAACGCAATCTGCTTATCTGCGCCGATCCGGCCAAATTCAAACTTAATATCATATAACTCGATATTCTTTTTTGCCAGTTCTTCTTTAACGATATTACCGATTTGCTGGGTTAACGCCTTGAGCACTTCGTATTCCTCCGCCGAAAGCAGGCCCAGCATCGCCAGGGCATCTTTAGTAATCGGCGGGTCTTCCCGGTCATCATCTTTTAATGTGACTTCAACAAAAGCATCCAGCGACTGACCTTCGGCGGCATACATGCCATAGCGGCGCAGAAAACTTCCCACCGCCCGATAACGGCAGATAACTTCCAGGCCTTTGCCAAAAACAGTCGCCGGCTTCACTGTCATTGTCGCCGCTTCAGGGTTGGCATCAATATAGTGTGTTGGTATTCCTTTTTGGCCTAACGCTTCAAAAAAGAACTTGGTTAGTCTAAGCCCTGCCCTGCCGGCTCCCTCCAGGGTTAAGCCCACGGTATTGGCACCAGGGTCAAATACACCGTCAGTGCCGGTGACATCATCCTTAAATTTAAGCAAATAGTTGCCATCTTCTAAGGCAAATACATCTTTTGTTTTTCCTGAATAAACAAGCTTCATCAACAACATCCTCTTCCACTTTTATATTTTTGCAATTAATCTGTTAGTTATTATAGCATATTTATGTACAAAAGTCCTTTTACTAACAATTTTTTCTACACTATCAGACAAGTGGAATCACTGAGTATGGCAGTCTTAATTTGCTGTTTTTTATCAAGGTGGTGCCCGCTGGATATATCAATGGAAGTGCTCCCGTTTGCCCGGAAATGGAAATCGACGAAAAACTTCGAACCATCGGCTTCTATTTCTACTCGATGACGGTGTCCGCCTTTATGGATCAAATCGGAAACCGTAAATTCGCGGTAAAATTCCGCACAAAATTCCTTAATCTTAGGAACAATTAACTCTCTGTTCAACATTTTTTCTCTACTCATGCAATATTGCCCCCTATTTTACCAGCCGTGAAATCGTTTTAAATACTTCATTTCCCGCTTCACGACAAAGCTCAAACAAGATTGACTCTACTGTTGTAAGAATCGCACCTTTATATTCCATCCGCCGCAAGGCAATTTCATAGTCCTGCTGTTCACGGGAACTAATTGCATCGGTTACCACTACCGGTAGATAACCTAACGCTTTTAGATCAATGACTGTCTGCAGGACACAAATATGTGCTTCAATCCCTGCTATAATAACATATTTGCAGCCGGACTCGCGCAGCCTGGCAATAAGGTTATCGTTACCGCAGCAGCTAAAAGTAACTTTATCATAGCATTCGCTGCCGTAAGGCCGAAGCTCTTCAATAATATCTCCCAAGCCCTGCGGATATTGCCTTGCTGCTGTCAGTGGTATTCCCAGGGCGGTTATTCCTTTAAGCAAAGTAATTGTTTTTTGACTTAACTTTTCTTTGTTGTTCATATGAGGATATAGCTTCTCCTGGACATCAATCAGCAGCACCAGGGAATCTTCTTTTGTAATACGCATAACCGGCTTCCTCCTGTTTCAATAAATATTTGTTTATTCCCATATACAAACACGTGCTAAACAAAATTCGCCTAAACTTTAAACAAAGTCCAGGCGAACGTAAATTAAATAGAATTCTTCTCAACCCAGTTTGCAAAAGTTTCCATAATTTTTTTCAAAAACTGGCGAGTATTCTCATTCGTAAGAGCACCGCTGTCATCAAAGAGCTCGGCTGCATTGCCAATATAAGCCTCAGGCTGCTGCATGGTCGGGACATTCAAAAAAACCAGCGACTGCCTTAGATGATGGTTTGCGCCAAAACCACTTAATGCTCCCGGTGATACGCTTATTACCGCGCCGGGTTTTCCATCCCATATGCTCTGACCATACGGGCGCGACCCGACATCCAGAGCATTCTTCAGGACTGCGGGAACTGAACGGTTGTACTCCGGCGTTACGAAAAGCACGGCATCAAAATTCTGCATGTGCTGGCGAAAAGCTGTCCAGGCAGCAGGCGGAGTTCCTTCATCATCAAAATCCTGGTTATACAGGGGAAGCTGACCTATTTCAATCTCCTCCGGCTCCCAGGCTGCAGGAGCCAGCGCCATCAACGCCCTGGCAAGCTTCCGGCTAAACGATTCTTTACGAAGACTCCCTACCAAAACTCCGATTTTTTTCTTCGACATAGTATTGGCCTCCTTTAATTATATTCGTGATATCTGGATATTTGCGAAATGTTCTTACTAGATATACATACCATATAAATACAAAAAATCCTGCTAAAGCCAATGAACAATATTATCTTTATATTTCCAGAAATGCTGACTATAATAGAGATAGTAGCTCGCGAAGGTACAAACAGTATTTCCGGGACAATCTCGCATTGTCTCTGCCCGGAGGAAAGATATGAGAAAAGAACATGTTGAATATATCAAAGATCTACCAATAAACATTGCCCTGGCTACTATTATAGAATACCCAATACACTGGAAAGATTGCATTCAAATCGTATTTGTCTTAAAAGGCACCATTGAGGTAAGCATCGACAATGAAACCTTCCCCTTAGAGGAAAAAGAACTGGAGATAATAAACGCAAATGAAGTCTACAGTATTCGCTCGCAGGACCCGGCTAATATAGTTTTGATCCTCAGTATCGATCCCGGTTTCTTCGAAAAATATTATACAGATGCCAGAGAAGTATTCTTTTATACGAATTCCGCCGCCGAAGAAAATGCTCAGGAAGAGGAAAAATACTATGAACTAAGAAAATACATTTCCATATTGTTGTATGAAGCCGTAGCTAAAATCGACGACTATGAAGATAAGATAGAAGAATATCTCCTGAAAATGATGTACCATCTGCTAAATCATTTTCATTATCTTTTCTATGAGGGAGAAGGTTTGGAAGATGATGATGAGCAGTTGGAGCGCTATCACCGGATCGTTAAATACCTGAGCAATAACTATATGAACAAAGTCAGCTTACAGGAGCTTGCACATAAAGAATATCTTAGCTCACAGTATTTATCCTATAAAATAAAAAATACATTAGGCTATGGCTTTAATGAGTACTTAAATCAAATTAGAGTAGAGGAATCGACAAAACTATTGTTGAGTACTGATAAAAATATCTCTGAAATATCCGAAGATGTAGGCTTTTCTCATGTCAGATATTATAACAAGCATTTTAAAATTCATTATAACTGCACACCTATGCAATATCGCAAAAAGTATAAGGTTAGCGACAAAGAGCTGGAAAATATGGCTCAGCTTACCTACTTTGACAGCAATGCGGCAATCCCCTATCTTACTCATTATCTGGAAGACTATGATAGATATAATTATGATAATCGGATCATTAAAATTGATATCGATCTTGACAGGGAATGCATTGATGAATATAAACAACCGGATTTAATCGACCTTGGAGACAGTTATTTGCTTTTAGAAGAAGAAAATAGACGGATTCTCGAAGAAATTCAAAGAGAAATCAAGTTTAGCCACGGTCTGGTGAATGGCCTTTTCTCTGAAGATATGGATATTTTCAGAGATACAAACCATAAATTTATCAACTGGACCCGGGTGGAAACCATCTTGGATTTCTTGAAAACATTAGACCTCATCCCGATAATCAATACAGAAGAAGTTGAACAATATATCATTGATGACTTTATCCATTATTTTTCCAACATTTACGAGGAAGATGACATTGAAGAGTGGCTGAACGCAAAGGCTGAGGATTTTAAACCATATTTCCCGCCAAACAGACTCAGTGCCATGCAGGATACTATCTTAATGGTGCCTTATATTTTATATAACTACATTCATTTAAAAAACAGAGTGGTTTTACATATGACAGATGAAATATCCAAAGATATCATTCTGTGCAATGATACCTTCTTTGGCGGCGCCGGCATATTTACCTCCAACTGTTTAAAGAAACCCTCCTACTACGCCTATATGCTGTTATCCCTGTTGGGAGACGAGGTAATTGCCAAAGGCGATGGTTATATTGTCACCAAATCCGAATATGGATACCAGATAATGCTTTTTAATCCGACAGAAATAGCTGAGGATGTACTATATGGAAACAAGCCTGCAGATAAAATGAAAGAACGAAAAGTATCATTAAATATTCTAAATATGAAACATGATTTTCAAGTGACTAAATATACCCTGGACAGGAGCTTCGGCTCAGTTTATGATAAATGGCTGGCGCTAAACAAGCCGGAAAGGCTGGATAATGACAATTGGGAGTTATTAAAGGAGTATGTACATCCTGATATATCTTTCTATTATGGAAAAAATTCTATAGTATACCATACGGTTGCCACCATCAAACCCTATGGGGCGGTACTTTTTCTCCTAAATAATGTACTGAATTGATAGTTTTTCGGATTAAATTAAGATTTCCGGAAAAAACGTTTTTGAGAAAAACCAAAAATAATCCAGAACATCAGATAAACAAGTGAATGAAGCAGAACCTCCATTTATGTTAATATATGTAAGACAAATGGAGGTTTTCTTATGAGTGAGAATAATAAATTATTCGCAGAAGAAAAAATTGGGAAATTATTACTTAGAATTTCGCTGCCGATAATCATGGCATTCTTAGTGTCCGAACTGTACAACATGGTGGATACAATATTTGTGGGAAGAAATGTCGGTGCCCAGGGGATCGGAGCACTGGTGCTGGTATTTCCGATACAAAGAATTCTACTTGCTTTAAGTGTTATGATCGCGGTGGGAACATCCACCGCATTTGCCAGAGCCAACGGCCAGAATGATGTTGAGCAATCCCGTAAAGTTGTCAATAATGGTTTCTCGTTATCCTGTCTGTTGATGATAAGCATTACGGTAATTGTATATTTCTTCTCGGAAAAAATCCTGCTGCTGCTTGGCGCAAGTCCGCAAATATTGCCTTATGCTCAGGAATATTTAAGTATAATCATATTTGGGGCTACCTTTTTAAGCCTGACCGTATTTATCTCAGATATCATGGTATCTTTCGGCAACAATAAAGTTGCTTTGATCAGCACCAGTATCGGCGCCCTAATCAACATATTTTTGGATTATATTTTTGTCGTTCACTGGGAAATGGGGATTAAGGGTGCCGCCATCGCGACAACCATTTCTCAAATCATCGGCTTCCTCTATGCCTACTACCATTATGTAAAGGTTAAGGAGGTATATAAAATACCCTCCGGTCTTACCTTCAATAAACAGGTGGTCCTGCCGATTATTTTAGTAGGCCTGTCCGCCTTTGTTATGGAATCAGACGACGGTATATTGATGGGAGTACAAAACCACCTGCTATTTGACGCCGTAGGTGATAACGGTATCATCGTACTTGGCGTTGTCTCTAAAGTTTATATGTTCCTGTTTATAACCATGTTCGGCATGGCTTCAGCCATGCAGCCCATAGCGGCCTACAATGTGGGAGCAAAAAATTATAAACGGCTGCAGTCTGTAATCAAAAAAACAAGTATGTATGCGTTTATTACCTCTGTCCTGTTGTGGATTATCGCCATGGTTTTTGCCCCTCAGCTAATGGCCATTTTTGTAGAAGATGCGGCAATAATCAGGGAATCGGTTACCGCTTTTAGAATTATGATCGCAGTATTTCCGGTGGTCAGCATTTATTATGTGGCTATATTTTATCTGCAAGCCATGGGAAAGGCCAAGGCTTCCATCTGGATGTCGGTGCTTAAACAATTAATGATCATGCTGCCACTCGCCATTATCCTGGTAAAGGTTTTCCAGTTAGGTGCTGTAGGGGTTTGGTTATCCTATCCGCTGTCAGATATAGTAGCCAGTCTGTCAGCCTATATGCTGCTTAGAGAAGAAGAACATAAATTAAACAGCAAAGTAAAGAGCCAGACAAAAAGTGCAAGAAGAAGATTGGTTGAGGTCTATCAATAAAATTCCAGCATATCCTGCCACTGTCGGCGTCATACTAAAACAGGGTGATATATGTTGAAAACAGCGACAACAATATTTCTGTTGCTATTTTTACTTACTGTAAGCGCTTGTGGAACCCTCAATACGCCACAGTCAAAACCGGCACCTGCTGCACCGCCTCCCCCTGCCGCCAATCCGTCGTCACCATCTCAGCCTGATTGGAATAAACAGCTTCACAATAAATTAAATCAGTTTGACGGTAAAACCGGCTTGTATGCCAGGAATCTAAAGACCGGACAAACCTTCAGCTTCAACCAGGATACTATTTTTCCTACGGCGTCAACCCATAAACTGCTGGTTTCACTGGCTGTGTACAAGTACTTGTATTCAGAAGCTTCACTCGCTGATAAGCAGCGTTATGATAACAACATAAAAAAAATGCTGACAATCAGCGACAACCCCGCTTTTTATGAACTCTTAGATGATATTGAGAAAAAAAAGCCTGATGCTCTTACTCGCGTATTGACAGACCTCAAGCTTGTCCATACACGAATCCATAGCCGCGAGGCATTTACCAAATACGGTTACCACAGCGTGACAACACCTGCGGAAATGGCCGCTGTCTTTGAAACAATCTATAATGAAGCCTATCTGGGCAAAGAGTTTTCAGCCATTTTAAAAGAAGAACTGGCTAAAACCATTTTTAATGACGAAATCCCCCGTTTTATGCAAAATACCAAAGTGCTGCATAAAGTAGGCGAGTTACCCGGGATACAATGTGATGTTGGCATTATCGACGACGGACGTGATCAGATACTCATTAGTGCTTACACATCCACACAACGCCCGCCTCCGTATGCCAGTAACTTTATTGCCAATATTTCTGCCAAAGCTTATAATTTGCTTCGCACCAAGGGATAAATGATCAGGACACGCTTGTTGCTGTGTCCTGATCATTTTATATTTACATACACATAGATTCGCAGCATAAGCTACAGCCGGGTTAATATTGGTACCTGCGGCACCAGTATCTCCGGCGGGATCGAAAAATTGGGGAAAACCGCAGGACCTTCATTTTTGAAAATACTCATCAAACTAAAGATGAAACTCTTGTAATTGTAATATCTCCCTGTACCGCCGTTGAGGGTATAAAGATAGTTTCGCTCATACTATTAATCAATTCCAATGTCGAAGGAATGACCGTAACTCCAATCAAAGCCGTACCCACAACCTGGCCGGATACGATTGGCGAAGATGTTTGCGAGACCAGATTACCATTTAATAGAAGATCAAAAGTAATGCTTATTGCAGCCTGAGCGCCATCTGTTGCAACCCACCAGTTTACCAGATAATAGCCGGGTTCGCTTATGATAAAATCTCCGGAGCCTGGTACATAAGAAATAGCACCATTACTTGCTCGAATGCTATCGAAAGGTACGGAAGCTCCACCTGGCAGTGAAGATGCTCCGCCGCTAAGCCATGTGACATCTATAAGACTAGAACTAAGCTCGGGGCCGGTAATGCCTGTAGCCCCTGTGACTCCGGTTTCTCCCGTAGCTCCGGTAGCCCCTGTGACTCCGGTTTCTCCTGTAGCTCCGGTAGCCCCTGTGACTCCGGTTTCTCCCGTAGCTCCGGTAGCACCTGTGGCTCCGGTTTCTCCTGTAGCTCCGGTTGCTCCAGCAACTCCGGCGGCACCGGTTTCTCCTGTAGCTCCGGTTGCTCCAGCAACTCCGGCGGCACCTGTTTCTCCTGTAGCTCCAGTAGCCCCTGTAGCACCTGTTTCTCCTGTAGCTCCGGTTGCTCCGGTTGCTCCTGTGGCTCCGGTAGCACCTGTGGTTCCTGTTACACCTGTTACACCTGTAGCTCCGGTAGCACCCGTGGCTCCAGTCTCGCCAGTTACTCCCGTGGCTCCTGTTGCTCCGGCAACTCCGGCGGCACCTGTTTCTCCCGTAGCTCCCGTAGTGCCTGTGGCTCCGGTTACACCTGTAGCTCCGGTAGTACCAGTGGCTCCGGTTACACCTATGGCTCCGGTAGCACCCGTGGCTCCAGTCTCGCCAGTTACTCCCGTGGCTCCTGTTGCTCCGGCAACTCCGGCGGCACCTGTTTCTCCCGTAGCTCCCGTAGTGCCTGTGGCTCCGGTTACACCTGTAGCTCCGGTAGTGCCAGTGGCTCCGGTTACACCTATGGCTCCGGTAGCACCCGTGGTTCCAGTCTCGCCAGTTACTCCCGTGGCTCCTGTTGCTCCGGTAACTCCGGCGGCACCTGTTTCTCCCACTGCGCCTGTGGCTCCCGTGGCTCCTGTAGCTCCCGTAGCTCCTGTAGCTCCTGTTGCTCCCGTAACTCCTGTAGCTCCTGTTGCTCCTGTTGCTCCTGTAGCTCCCGTAACTCCTGTAGCTCCTGTAACTCCTGTAACTCCTGTGGCTCCTGTGGCTCCTGTGGCTCCTGTGGCTCCTGTAGCTCCTGTAGCTCCTGTTGGGCCAGGAATAAAGCAGTGTGTTCCACAACTGTTACAAGTTTTCCATGGAATAGAAGGGTAACAGTGTTTTTTACATTTTGAAAAACAGTGTCGTTTAGTTTTATCTTTAAGATAACCCATAATATTCCCCTCTCAAATAAGATGTTCATATTAACATATGCGATTTGCGACTTAAGAGCAACCCTAGTACTATTTTTATACCATAGTAAATTACCTAATCAGGAGAATACCTGTAAAGTCCCATATGCTATTTTTGACATGATTCAATTCGAATTTCTGCTGACAAGAAAGTCTAAATAGTTAAAGAGCCATGCTGAACTTTTACATTTCAGCATGGCCCCTTCATGATAGATTTCCTGCATTTATTCTAACGTTGAAAGCTGTGGAAGAATCCCAATAAAACGGGAAACTTGTCACCGCTTGCTTCTGTTTCTGTCCTCTATTCAAGCCTTTCCCACCAGCGCGAAAAACTCTGTTGGTGATTATCAAGTTCTACCGGCTCCCCGATCATGGGAGTAAGGAGTTCATAGTTCTTATCCTGGCTGGCGTTGGTTATCCGTTTGAACGGCTCATCCCATGGATGGTTGGCAATTGCAAACTTGCCGGCATGTCCTGGCAATAACGCTTTGGCTTTCAATTCTTCAACAGCCTGGACCACTTCCTCCGGCATCATGTGTATATAGGGCCATCTTTGATCATACTGGCCGTTTTCCATAATTGCCAGGTCAAATCCCTGTAACATTTCTCCGATTTGCTTAAAATGAGGCCCGTATCCACCGTCGCCACTGAAAAATATCCGGCGCTCAGGGGTGACAAATGCAAAACCAGCCCACAAAGTCTTATTTTTGCTTAGCATACGGCCGGAAAAATGACGTGCAGGCAACACGTGGATGTCAAAATTATCTTCCAGCTTTATTACTGTAAACCAGTCAGCCTCCTGTATGAGTTTTGTTTCAAATCCCCATTGTTCAAAATATGAGCCTACCCCCAACCCACAGATTACATGTTTGATTTTTGGTTTTAGTGCAGTAATAGTGGGATAATCCAGGTGATCCCAATGATCGTGAGAAATCAGCAAATAATCGATATCCGGCATATCTTCGGCTGTGTATTGACTGGTTGTTCCTTTAAAAGCCTTATTTAGAAAGGACAAAGGTGCTGCGTATGAGCTAAATACAGGATCAATCAGCAGCCTTTTGCCGCCAAGTTGCATAAAGTACGAAGAATGACCAAGCCAAATAATTACATCTTTATCTTTATTCAGAGCCATAAGATCTGTTTTTATAACAGGAATGGAATCCACCGGTATTAACCGCTGCTCTTTTTTGGTAACAAGAAAACTCCACCAGACGGAAGCTACGCTGTTCCCTTCACTAAAATTAGGAGTGGGGACTATATTTTGAAATTGCCCGTCAACATAATGGGGGGATTGTTTGATTCTATCCAGACGGGCTCCTTCCGGCAATACGCCAAACTTGGGCTGCTGTAGATAAAGAGTTATACCTAAAGCTAACAGGCCTAAGCCTATTACTGCTGCTACTACCATTTTTCTTAACCTTCTTTTCATGTAATTCTCCCAAAGCACAATTTTGAGGTAATCTTATTTTGCTTGTTTTCTCAAGTTGCAATGTGCAATTTGTTTTTTACCACACAAATTTATTTTCGCTATTCAACACCATGCTTCTTGCTCATAGTAACATAGTCGGCACGGTCGCGCAGCCAGGGCGAATCTATTTGGGTCCGGTCTATACCGCTTAGGACCAAATAAGAGCCGCAGGGGTTATTTACGTGGCAGGCCAAGTGTGGCAAAGCTTGTTGCAGCACTTCGTTGCTGCTGTTACCGGGATTGCAGTGGATGATTACTGCACTGCCCGAAGTCGGTCTGCAAACACGAAAACTAAGTGTTTTTCCTGCCTGTGGATTGTACGCCAGGACCGTGGCCTGATAGCCTAACAGCCATTCTTTAGCCCGCATAAGCATTCCCTTAGTATCTTCCAGGGGTATCAACTCAATGTTTTTTTTTGATCCGGCAGGTGGAACCGACGGCGGCACCAGACTGTAGATGTGAAATTGATTATCAGCGCTAAACCCTAAGCTGCTGTAAAGTGTCATAGCAGCACTGTCTGCTTCTGCTTCCAAAAATATATCGGCTCCGCATTCACGGGCCATTGTAAGGGCGAAGCCTGCCAGTTCCCTGCCCAATCCTTGCCCGCGGAATTCCGGTGCGATTGCGAGGTAGTGCAAATGCATCAACTTGTCGCTGTTTTTTTTCAGCATAATGAAGCCTGCCGGCTGGTTACTCATTCGTAATAAGTACGTATTCCCGGCAAACAGGGCTGCAATTGATGTAGAAAAGCGAGAATATGTTTTGGCTAAATCCAGTCGGCGTTTCATCAAGTAAAAGTATATGTCGGTCTGAAAAGCATCTGCGAACATTTTTTCAATAACCGGCCAATCTCGGTGAACGGCTGGGGTGATGCGCAGTTGCTGTGCTTGTTTTTCTATTGAACTCACTCCTGCTAATCTGGTTTTATGGTCAAAAAGCTCCTGTTTCAGAACATCAGCTTGAATTTGCCAAAGCTACCTGTTTGCTTATGGAAACACTACTCTATTTTACTCCCATAAATTGATACTATCACTTGAAGTGAACTCTAAGTCAAGTATTTTTTTGCCCTTTTGCCAAAAAACAGCCAATGTGAGAACCCGTGTATGATCAAAGTGACCAAACTCAATCATACGGATAGGTTCACATTGGCTGTGACACTTACGAATACCCAATTGGCACGATCTTCTCAAACACCTAAGTCTTCATCAACCAGAGGGATGATTGATGCATGTGCTATTTCAATGTTAAACCAAATGGTTTTAAAGCTATCCCCTCTTGCTCCAATTTATGGCGGATGGCTTTAATCATATCAATAGCACCGGGAGTATCGCCATGCACACAGATAGTCTGGGCAGTAATAGGTATGATGCTGCCGTCAATGGCGGCGACCTCTTTATGCTTAACCATAGACAACACCCTCTCGGAGACAAGGCTTACATCATGGATGACAGCTCCGGCCTGCTTACGCGGAACCAAAGTTCCCTGCGCAGTATAGGCACGATCGGCAAAAGCTTCTTCGACATAGTTAACGCCTGCCTGTTTTGCCCCTTCAACCATAGTGGAGTTCCCCAGGCATAGCATATAAAGCCCAGGGTCTACGGCTTTAATGGCTTCAGCTATTGCCACCGCCACCTGGATATCCTTTTCTGCCTGATTATACATAGCCCCATGCACTTTGACATGCTGCATTTTTATGCCTTCGGCCTGACAAAAAGCCCATAATGCGCCGATTTGATAAATAACATCTGCTTTTATTTCTTCCGTCGATGCAGCCATGGAACGCCGCCCGAAACCTACCAGGTCAGGAAATGCGGGGTGAGCCCCAACCGCGATACCGTATTGTTTGGCTAAACGAACGGTCTTCCACATGTTGGCGGGATCGGAAGCGTGAAAACCACAGGCGACATTAATAGACGATACATGAGGCATCGCCTCTTCATCATAACCCAGGGTATACACACCAAAGCCTTCACCCATATCACAGTTTAAATCAATAGAAATCACTTTTACTTAACCTCCCTAATCTCTACATGATAAAGCTGTTTATTGACTGTTATCTTGAAATGTCTGGCTGGGCCTGGCGGCTGTTGCTCGTTATAAGCCACTACCTGTTGCAATCTGCTACAGGCATCGCGTTCTAATGCGAACGCGGCCGCAGCATCGTCTTCACTGCATTTTTTAAAAACAATACTATCACCAGGCTTGGCTTGAGCAAGCAGGCTCAGGTCAGGCCCAATAACGGTGCCGATTTTCGTATATCCACCTGTTGTTTGTCGGTCAGCCATCATAATTATCGGCATACCGTGTCCCGGTACTTGAATAGCGCCTTGACACAATGCGTCGGAAATAATATCGGCCTTCTCCTTGTGCTCAATAATACTGCCTTCCAGCCGGTATCCCATCCGGTCAGCCTCTGTTGAAATGCAGTAGGTGCTGTTAAAGAAGGTCGTTATGCCGGCTTCGGAAAAGTAATCATCCTGCGGGCCTAACAGCACACGCAATTCAATTTGGTCGCGATAGGCGGGTATAAACTCAGCCGGCAATAAACGGGGATTCCTGGGCGCTGCATCTGCGTCTTTGCCGATAGGAATTACATCGCCTGCCTGTAAAGCGCGTCCGTCAAACCCGCCTACTGCAGCGCGCGTATATGTTGATCTGCTTCCTAAGACCACCGGTGTGTTAATGCCGCCGTTAATGGCTACATAGGTCCGGCAGCCACTGATCGCATAATCAAAAACCAATTCGCTGCCGGCACCTACCAAGAATCCTGACCAGCTTTTAACAGGAGTACCATTGAGCCGGGCTTGCATATCTGCACCGCAAATTGAGACATAATAATCTGCTTCAAAACGGAAATGCCCGCCCCGCAGCGTCATCTCTAAAACTGCGGCCGCCGGTTTGTTACCTGCAAGAATATTGGCAGCGTAATAAGCATAACGGTCCATAGCGCCGGCGACAGGCATACCGAAGGCCTGATACCCCCATCGACCTTCATCCTGGACGGTAGTAAACAGACCGGGGTGAATGGTTGTGATCATGAATTCAAACCACCTTTCACCTTTAAATCCCTGATAACAGGCTGATACAGGCCTGCCGCCGCCTTAGCCGCAATTTCCTCATATTCACTAACCCCAATTGGCTGAAATTGCAAATAGTCACCGGCTGCAAACAAGAACGGATTATCGGCTTTAGGATTAAAGGCTTTAACCGGGGTACGGCCAATTAACTGCCACCCTCCCGGACTCTCCACCGGATAAAATCCGGTCTGACTGCCGGCGATACCTACTGAACCGGCCGGAATACAGGTGCGGGGCTTCTGCAGCCGCGGTGTTGCAATCTTTTCCGACATTCCGCCCAGATAAGGAAACCCGGGAGTAAATCCCAGCATGTATACAAGATAAGGTACTGAAGTATGAATCTGAATAACCTCAGCTTCGGTAATGCCGTTATGCTGGGCCACATAAGCAATATCGGGACCAAATTCACCACCATAGCATACAGGAATGCTGATTACCTTAGCCACAGCCAGACCGCTATCATCATCTGCCGCAGCATGAATAAGGCTGATAACGCGGTCTGTCAGCAGCTTACGGGTAATCTGTGCCGGATCAAAATAAACCAATAAGGATCTGTATGTAGGCACTACTTCTTTGATTTCCCCTTGGTTTTGCTGCAGCAAAAGACCACTTAGCCTGTGAACCTGCCTGTTAATCCCGGCCTCTATTTTGTTGGCAAACTCTACTACCAAACCTTGTTCACCGGCTGCTAGAATTCTAACGCCTTCCATATTCGTCACCTCGTATTTAAATAACACCCTCAGACTTGCCGCAGCCTTTTCAGCAGCTTAATTCACCTATTTCCAAAGTGCTGCAATCCCTTGTAAGGAGGTGGCACCAGCATAGACGGAAATCAAGACTGCCAAAATTCCAAATACCAGCAGCCATAACGGATGCTTGTATTCACCCACAATTTTTGTGTTGTAGGCCGCAAGCAGCATTACTCCTAAAGTTACAGGCAAAATCAGACCATTGAGCGAACCGGCAATAACCAGAATGGTAACCGGGCGTCCCAATATAACAAAAACCAGCGTGGAAAACAGGATAAACAACATAATAAAGTAGGAATTATACTTATCTATCACCTTAAACGTAGAGCGTAGAAATGATACACTGGTATACGCGCAGCCCACCACAGAGGTAATGGCTGCCGCCCATAATACAATACCAAAGAATTTATAACCCATCTGTCCTGCTGCATGTTGAAATACGGAAGCCGGTGGATTACTCTTTGCCAGTACAGCACCGCCGGCAACAACCCCCAGGGCGGCTAAGAACAGGATTGTCCGCATAATACCGGTGACCACAATACCGGTAATGGCACTTTTATTTACTTCTTTCAAATTTTCCTGGCCGACAATGCCTGCATCCAGCAAACGATGACCGCCGGCAAAAGTAATATAGCCGCCAACCGTACCGCCGACAAGGGTGATCATTGGCAACATCAGCATACCATAGTTGTCCGGAAATACCGACTTAACCACTGCGTCAGCCACCGGTGGATTAGAAATAAACATGACATATGTCGTTAATAAGATCATAAGACCACCGAGAACTTTTGCCACCGTATCCATAGCAGCCCCTGCTTCTTTTGAGGCAAAAATTGCGATTGCAATAAGACAGGATATGATAGCACCTGTTTGTTCGGTCATGCCGAAGAGGACATTTAACGCCATCCCGGTACCACCAATATTGCCAATATTAAAGGCTAAACCACCCATAACAATTAGAAATGCAACAAAATGTCCTAAGCCGGGAAAAACTTTATTGGCCACATCCTGACCACGCATACGGCTTATGGCAATAATCCGCCAAACGTTTAACTGGGCGCCAATATCAATAATAACTGATGCTAAAATAGCAAAGGCAAAATTAGCTTGGAATTTCTCCGTAAACACCGTTGTCTGCGTAAGAAATCCCGGCCCGATAGCTGAAGTAGCCATAATGAACGCCGCTCCGAGAAGAACTGACCAGTTCGTCTTGGTCGAAACACCCGGTTTACTAATTACAGGTTCTGCCATTATAATCTCCTCCTAAAATTGTATTGCCACCAAATTGTATTGCCACCTTTTAACAGTTTCTACAATATTAACAAATTACCTGCAACAGTTTATATGTATACATTTCAATAATTTGGTATTGGCTGCAAGTTAGCACCCGAAAAAAGAGCAATAATAAAATTTTATACTTTTTGGATTTTATGTTATAATCAGGAAAATAAGTGCCCTTAATTTTATGCTATGTTAAGGAGGACTGCCAATGAATAATGTATCAGCCATGACGCCGCATAGCGCCAGAGAGCTTTTCCGCAGTAACAAGCTCATACAACCAACTGCCGGTATCGCCAAGGGATATACACAAGCCAATTTGGCGATTTTACCAAAATCTATGGCTTTTGATTTCCTGCTGTTCGCCCAGCGTAATCCTAAACCTTGTCCAATATTGGATGTAACTGATGTCGGTTGTCCTGAACCCAAATTAATGGCTCCCGGTGCTGACCTAAGGTTTGATGTTCCTAAATATAGAATTTATAAAAACGGTATCCTGACAGACGAACCGACAAGCATTGAAAAATACTGGAGCGACGATTTGGTGGCTTTTTTGTTAGGCTGCAGCTTTACCTTTGAATCAGCTCTGTTAGACGCCGGAATCGGCATCCGTCATATTGATGAGCAGTGCAATGTCCCCATGTACATAACAAATATTGAGTGCATACCTGCCGGGATTTTCCATGGCCCCACTGTCGTCAGTATGCGCCCTATTCCCTACGGGCAAGTGACTCGCGCTGTTCAGGTAACCTCACGGTTCCCGGCAGTTCACGGTGCACCTATCCATATCGGCGATCCTGCTCATATTGGCATAAAAGCTATTGATAAACCCGACTTTGGTGATGCAGTAACTATCAAGCCCGGGGAGGTTCCTGTATTTTGGGCCTGCGGCTGTACTCCGCAAGCAGTCGCAATGACCGTCAAACCTGAGCTTATGATTACCCACGCACCTGGTTATATGTTTATCTGCGATGTCAGAGATCAATCACATGCCGCTTTATAATATTCATTGCCAGGGTGTATTTACCATATAAAAAAACTGCACCTTCCAAGCGTTAGATTTTTGTCTAACCTTTGGGGTGCAGTTTTTATTTTATCAGCTACGCTTTCCTGTTGCGGCGGGCAATCTGCTCCGGCGTCCCATAGGCTCCGGTGTAGTAGTTTTGGCTTAACACTATTTCCATAGTATCTGTCTGCCCGGCCTCTGCCAGTCTTTGAGCTACCCTCTCTTTGTCCTGATTAAATTCCATGGGATTAACCGTTTGACGCAGGCCATTGATCACAAGCTCAAGATAATGGTGGGGAATGCCAATTCCCAGTTCGTCCCTTGACCACTGAGCAACACATCTTGTCCCGGAACAAAGCATGGAAATGTTGGGCATATTCCTTTCGTGAGGATAGGATGTACACTCCTGACAAATGGCACACATCCCGGCCATTTTTATCTCCTTCATCTGTCCGTGATGATACGCATACGCTTGCGTAATCCGCATGGCATTATAGGGCGTTGTAACCAGGATAACAACATCCGGCTTGCTGGTTGTATATTGCTCAAGCGGCATAATTTCAACACCGGCACACTTATGGGCGCAATATATCATATCCCTGGCAACGGCGCGGCTCACACCCAGATTTTCATAAACTCCTAACTTTGCATGCCTGCTGCCGGAAACGGCGTCTTCCGTGACATCAGCCATCCCCAGCGCACGGGAAGCAGCAAAACAGCTACAATGAGCTGCATCCATTTTATAACTGCGACCTTGTCCGGCCCATTTGACTGCGGTACAATATGGCATTCCATTTTGAGGAGCTTTAGCCAAACTTTGCACATAGTCGGCTTCGGTCAGTAAAAACTTGATACCAACAGGTTTTCTGCGCAAGTCCAAAAGAATATCCAGCCATTTTGCAGCATGTATTGACATTTATATCACCTGTCTTAATTATTCCGGTTAATTAATATACTGATACAAACCGCCATAATGTTCTTCAGTAAACTTTCTGATTTTTTCACTGCGAAAAGCACTCACCAGGTCGGCCGCCCACTGAGCATCTGCGTTTTTGGCTTTTACAACTACCCCTTGCGGATACTGTTCGGGCTGTTTATCCCGGATTAAATATGCTTTAAAGTCCTTTTTGGCATTTCTCATATGACTAAAAAAAGCAATGGAGGCATCCACATCTGCCAAAGAACGTACTGTTTGGGTTTGATCCATATCCCTAAATTTAAAGTTGTGCGGATTCTTGGCAATATCCAGCACCGAAGCTTTGCCGGTATTCTCTTTCAGGGTAATGAGTCCGGCATCACTAAGGATTCTAAGACCACGGTCCATATTCATGGCATCATTCATGATCGCAATCGTTGCCCCATCAGGAATCTGGTCAATACTCTTGTATTTTTCCGAGTAGAGTCCCATGCCGACTGTATAGAGATAGGGCTGCACCATAACTAAATCACCTTTATTGGCTTGATTAAAGCTTTCCATAAATGGTTTATGAACCACTAACACGCAGTCTACACTGCCATCATTGGCAGCAACCAGAGTATTTACATTGTTATCAAAAACTTTGTATGTAACTTTATAACCTTTTTCAGCCATGACGGGAACTACTTCAGCCACCATCGCCTGAGTTGTCTCAGCGCAGGCAATGGTTATTTCCGTCTTTTTACCCGTATCTTTTGCATCACCGGCTTTGTCGCTGCTGCCGCAGCCTGCCATAGCCATCATGCTAATCCCCAGCAATACTGCCAATCCAAGTTTTTTAAAATTCACGTATCTACAACTCCTTTTATTTTTTTACCCTTCTATATATCAGTTCTCCAATCCCTTGGATAGCCAATACCATAATAAACAAAATCACTACAATGGCATACATCATTACATCATCAAAGCGCTGATACCCAAATGTCAGTGCCACCGCGCCCAAGCCCCCGGCTCCCACCGCTCCGGCCAGGGTTGTACTGGCCAGGAACAATATAGCTGTTGTGGTCAAACCGGATACTATTGACGGCAACGCTTCGGGAAAAAGCACTTTCAACATGATCTGGGTATTGCTGGCGCCAAAAGATCTTGCAGCCAGAATTACATTTGTATCCACTTCTTGCAAACTAGCTTCCATATAGCGGGCAATAACCGGGAAAGCGGCCAGAGTTAACGGAACAATCGCGGCCTCTTCACCGATCGAGGTTCCTACTAATGCCCGGGTAATGGGCGATATGGCAACAATAAGTATGATTACAGGAAATGAGCGGATCATGTTCACAATAAAGCTGACTGTATTATAAATCTTTTTATTGGGTTTCAAACCATAGGGTGAAGTCATCACCAGCAAAATGGCCACAAGAGTACCAATAATAAAACCAAACAGCATGGAAAAAAAGAGCATCTGCAAAGTTGAAACAACTGCAGGAAGAATTATTTTCGGCAAATATTCAAGCAACCTAGTAGAAGAAAGATCAAAAAACATTTACTCTACCCCCGAACGGACACCTGGCTCAAATATCACACAATCCATTCTCTGACTCGCACAATAGGCCGCAGTGCGTTCGATATTTTCATTGGCAATGCTCAAATACAGATGGCCGTAACTATTATTGTGAAACTGTTCAATATTCGCTGCTGCAATCGAAAAATCGATTTTCAAGTCCAAAGCAAAACTATAGAGAAATTGATTGATGTCGGAATCGCTGATAGCAAGCTTGATAATGGAGCGCCCCGGCGGTGCGATAATCTCTCTTCGGCCCACCAGTTCGATTAATGCAGGTGGTTCGTCCAAAAAGATACTGGCCACAGAACCTTGCACCGCTATTTTATTGCCTGTAATAATTGCCATTCGGTCACAAACAGTTTTTACGACCGACATATCATGGGTTACGATTACGATTGTAATACCCAGTTCACGGTTAACGTCAGCAAGTAATTCCAGAATCGATTTGGTGATCGCAGGATCCAAGGCCGAGGTAGCCTCATCACACAGGAGAATATCCGGTTCAAGCGTCAAAGCCCTTGCAATTGCAACACGCTGCTTCTGTCCTCCTGACAATTCATTGGGCAGGGATTTCATTTTGCCTGCCAGTCCTACCATATCCAGCAATTCTTCAGCCTTTTTTTTCATTGTTCTCTGAGGATATTTCCAGCATTCCATTGGCAACATAACATTTTCTAACACGGTTTTACGGTTTAATAAAGCAAAGTTTTGAAAAATCATGCCGATTTTACGACGAAATAACCTTAGTTCGTTTTCGGAAAGCAGGGAAATATCGGTATCATTTACTATCATTTTTCCTTTATCAAAAGTCTCTAAACCGTTGATACACCTCAGCAAAGTTGATTTCCCGGCACCACTTTGCCCCACAATGCCAAAAATTTCACCTTGGTGTACCTGTAAATTGATGTCGGTCAGCACCTTACTATTATTATAAGATTTACAAAGATTTTGCACCTGTATCACAGTCTCGTACCGCCTTACTATCGAGAAATATTACGTTTTTGCAAAATAAAATATTTATAAGTATAGCATATTTTTTATATAAATACTATTTTAATGATAACGCTAAAACATCCCTGTTTTCCTGCGCCTACCGTATCGATTCTAAATGGAACAAGTCCCATTACTGAAGTTTCAAGTAATGGGACTTGCTCTAAAATTGCCGGTAATCGACAAATTACTTTTCAAATAATCTCAGTAAATCGCCATAGCCTTCCTGCTCCAGCTCTTCTTTGGGAATAAACCGTAAGGCGGCGGAATTGATACAGTAGCGCAAACCGCCAGGTCGTGGTCCATCGTTAAATACATGACCCAAATGCGAGTCGGCTTTTTTACTGCGCACTTCTGTTCGAACCATTGCATGGCTTCTATCTGTTGTCTGCCGTATTTCCTTTTCCTCTATCGGCTTGGTAAAACTTGGCCAGCCGCAGCCGGAATCAAATTTGTCCAGTGAAGAAAATAATGGTTCTCCTGACACAATATCAACATAAACACCCTCACGCTTATTGTCCCAATACTCGTTGCGAAAAGCCGGTTCGGTGGCATTTTCCTGAGTCACGGCAAATTGAAGCGGGTTTAAGCGTTTTCTTAACTGTTCACTATTCTCTAAATGGTTCTGATTCCTGCCCATACAAGCCCTCCTTGTATATCGATACCTGCCTGGTTAAGCTTTCCCCATGAGGTATCTATCATTATAGTCTGCCATGCCTTTATACAAAATATCCCCGCGTTCATGCAGCATGAGAGCCCGGGAAATAACAATAAGGAGTCCCCAAGTTGTACCAGATTATAGAAGAAATTCAGAAAAGCAAATTTTTCTATTACTGCTATGGCTGTTTGATTAAAATAACGGTTAAAGAGGAAGGCCATGAGGGAATCCTAGAAAAGTTAATGCTCTTCATTGCTCTGTCTAATTGTTACGCAGAAATGGATATGGAATTTAAAATCGCAGGGAGTGCAATAGAATGGTGGTCTCAGACAGTATCAACTTACTTATAGTTATTGTATTAATTGCAGCTACCGCCTTTTTTGTGGCTGCTGAATTTGCCATGGTAAAGATCAGGGAGTCTAAAATCCAGCAGCTTATTAATGAAGGAAATGCATCGGCTAATAAAGCAATGCATGTTATTAATAACCTGGATGGGTATTTATCGGCTTGCCAGCTGGGCATTACCTTAACCGCCCTTGGGTTAGGCTGGATAGGAGAGCCTACAGTGGCTGGCCTGGTAGAGCCGCTGCTAACATCACTTGGCCTGGGGAAGCAAGCAGTAGGTATAGTTTCGTTCTTAATCGGCTTTTCAACCATTTCATTTTTGCATGTGGTTGTTGGCGAATTAGCACCTAAATCCCTTGCTATTCAGCGTGCGGAAGGGGTTGCCCTATTTGTATCAGGACCATTAATTTGGTTTCACAAAATAATGTATCCTGCCATATGGTTATTAAATGGTGCAGCAAACACTCTCATTCGGTGGGTTGGGCTGCGCAATATAGGTGAACACCAGGGAATTCATTCCGAAGAAGAAATTAGAATGCTCCTGCTCCAAAGTCATGAGGGCGGAGAGATAAACCAATCGGAACTTGAATTGACAAGCAACATCTTCGAGATGAACGAGAAAATTGCGGTAGATATCATGATTCCGCGTACCAGCATGGTATGCATGTTTGATGACCTGCCAATCGAAAAGAATTTTGAGATTATTGCACAAGAACAGTTTGCCCGCTACCCTGTTTGTCTGGAAGATAAAGACCATATCATTGGATATATTCATACGAAAGATTTATTGACAATCTGTTTAAGAAATGAAAAAATCACTTCTATAAAACAATTTTATCGAGAACCTTTATTTATTTATGAGTTCACACCTGCTGTAGAAATTTTACAACAAATGCAAAAGCAACGCAAACAGCTGGCTATTGTCCTTGACGAATACGGTGGAACTGCAGGTGTTGTGGCATTAGAAGACGTTCTTGAAGAAATTGTTGGCGAAATCGAAGACGAATATGATATTGATGATGTACCTCCGGTTTTTGAACTGGGAGCAGGGCATTATTCAATTGACGCCCGAGAATCTATTATAGATGTTCAGCAGATCCTAAATATTACAATGGAAACTGAAAATATTCATACCTTGGGTGGATGGTTTATAAACCAATATAGAGGGAAACTGGAAAAAAATGCTGAGATTCTTCATGAAGGCTATCGGTTTAAAGTAGTTGAAATTGAAGGAAATAGCATTTTTCGTTTCGAAGTGAAAGCTGAACAAACTGATGAAGTCGCCCCTATTCTCTAACAGAACCTACTTCATAAACGGTCTTTGCTTTTTGGGCTTTTTCTTCATCGTGGACTAACTTAGTCAGTTCGTATGCCAATACTTCCTTGGCTTCGTTTAGCTGACTGCCTTCCCATTGATCCATTGCGTCAATCTGCTCAAGTGGCAAGAAGGTAAGCATGCGTATGCATTTGAGAACATCGGCCTCACCAATATTACGCCAATATTGATAGAATTCAAAAGGTGTCGTTTTGTTGGGGTCAAGCCAAACAGCTCCCTTGGCCGTCTTTCCCATCTTATTGCCTTCGGAATTCTTTAGCAATGTAATTGTCATAGCATAGGCATCTTTGCCTAACTTACGACGAATCAGTTCCGTACCACCTAACATATTGGACCACTGGTCATCACCGCCAAACTGCATATTGCAGCCATAATTCTGATATAGATAATAATAATCATAAGACTGCATAACCATATAATTAAATTCCAAAAAGGATAGCCCCTTTTCCAGCCGCTGCTTGTAACATTCTGCCCGCAACATATTATTTACGGGAAAACAGGCTCCCATATCACGAAGTAATTCAATGTAATTTAGCTCCAAGAGCCAATCTGCATTATTAACCATAATTGCTTTATTCTCGCCGAATTCGATGAATTTTTCCATCTGTTTTTTAAAGCAAGCACAATTATGCTGAATTGTTTCAGGTGACATCATAGAACGCAAATCCGTTCGGCCAGATGGATCACCGATATAACCTGTTCCGCCGCCAAGAAGAACAACCGGTTTGTTTCCTGCCATCTGCAAACGTTTCATTAGGCATAGCGCCATAAAATGCCCCACATGCAAAGAATCCGCAGTTGGATCAAAACCAATATAAAATGTTGCATTGCCACTATTAATAATATCTTTAATTTTTTCTTCGTCAGTAACCTGGGCAATTAAGCCACGAGCCACCAATTCATCATAAATTTTCATTATACCAACTCCTCGTCACAATTTATAATAAAACCCTCTGCTCCAATTGGAGCAGAGGGCAAAATGCGGTACCACCTCTGACTTGGAAATTCCTCACAGAATTTCCCTCAATGAGTGCTAACACTCATACGCTGTATCCGGCGTAACCGTCAACCCTACTATCAATTCAGGCATCGGCTCCAGGATGTATTCAATCAGTACGTCAACAGCCTCTCACCAGCCGGCTGCTCTCTGAATGATGTGAAACTGACCTACTTCTTCCTCTCATAGCCCTTGCATAATTCAATTTATTAAAGTCTAGTTGATTCAGCAGTAAAAGTAAAGTCACAAAATGATACATGTGTGACATTTTTCAGGTTTCTTTCAATCAATATATTTAAGAATATCGTTTGGTAACGTTTGTTTAAGCAAGCATACCAATTTACTCTTTTCCATTTTCATTCCGTTAAGAAGCCATTCGATAACCATATCTGTGCCGCCACGAGCGGCTATATCAATAGCAAAACGCATTGTTTCCGTATTAATGTCAGCCCCCTTAATCATCAGATATTTCTCATATGTTTTTTTCGTAGCCGCAATGTCATAACCGCGAAGACCGTTAATATCACGGCTCGCATAGGCATTTTTTAACACACAATATTTTTCTTGACAAATGTTAAGATAGCACAGCAATGCGTCCTCCCAGGTGAGCCCCTCTGTGATACAACCAAAAGTGACTTCATAAAATTGAGCAAAGTACCAGTTGGCAAGGTCATATTTGTCTTTAAAGTGACGGTAAAACGTCTTTCTCGAAAGAGAAGTACCAGCTACAATTTCACTAACCTGAATATTATCAAGGTTCTTTTTCATCAGTAGTTTCTCAAGTGAGTCTGCCAGAATTTGTTTACTATTCATAGTATTCTCCTATAAGTTCTCCTACATCGCGCCGGGTTCTGCATAAAGGTTTGCTGAAACATAAAACCAGCTTACATTGAAAGTGTCAGCCTTTTAGGCTGACACTTATATTTTAAAAAAGGCTCTATATATTCTCTATATCCTGAACGGAATTTACAATTTGCTGACTGTCACTGGCCATCTGCTGGATAGCAGCGGAAATCTCCATTTCTTCTAAAAGCAGCTGTATTGGCCGCACTAGCTGCCGTTGGATTATAAAAAAGACAGGGTTACTATCTAATTGAGATAATCAGCTTGTTTTTCTCTACAGGTTGTTTGCATTCAGTTTATATAGCTGCAGAGCCAAGCCTAGCGTCAGTCTGGTTTGATAGTCGTTAAGATCGACATTCAGGATTTTTGCAATGCTCTTGTGGCGATATATCACGCTTTTAGGATGAAGATGCTGTTTCTCTGCCGTTTCCCTTATACTCGCACCGCGCAATAGTTCTTCCAGAGTCACCAAATAATTGGTTTGTTTGGTCTGGTCATATTCCAGCAAGTTGCCGATATGTTGCGCAATATATTCTCTGGCAGCGTTGCCGCTTAAAGGCTCGGAAACAAATTGAAACAAGCCGGCTTCCCGGTAATGGACAACCCCGCCTCCATCCACCGCCCTGCTGCGGGCGGCAAGCACCGCACTCAGCGCTTGACGGCAATTTTTTTTCAACCCTTCAACACCGGTATGTACTTCGCTGATGCCCACGAACACTGACATACTGGAGTCATCTTCCAATAATTTAGTTCTGATAAGTGAAGCTATTTCTTTGCTGCGTTCCCACTCACGCTTGCCGAATGTGGCATAGCATAAAACATAGATACCATCCTGACAACCCCAAACTATGCAATTTGGGATTTCGCTTAATGCGATCATCATTTTATCCTTACGTTTCCGGTCGCAGTTAATTTTAGCTAATTGTGAATTGCTATCACCGGAATCCAATGAATAATTTAAGATTTTGCATACAAATGAGGGGAGGTTTATATCCAGTCCCAGACTGCTGCAAGTATAAGCAAAACTTTTATTACTATCCACTTTCCCGTCAAGAACACTGCTAATAATATCGCTTCTGCGCCGCAGCTCATAGATCATTTGCAACGTGTTTTCCTGCTGTTCCAAAATATCGGCAGCAATAACCGCTGCCGTCCTTTTGCCGTTGACTATATAAGTAAGCGGCACCGTACGCCCCAAGAAATATTGCTTTTCTCCACCGATCTGTATTTCATAAATTCCTTTCCGCTGTATGCCGGAAATAATTGCCTGCTGCACTTCATTTAAGATGAAATCAGCCGAATCTTCCGATAATACCTGGTGAATTGTCTGGCCCAAAAACTCTGTCCCCGGCATAGGGAGCATTTTTTCGTCGCCGAACACATCCAGGTAGCGGCCGTCTTCGTCAATAATGAAGCTGACATCCGATACCGCTTCGGCAAAGTCCCGCAGGCGCCGGTTGCTTTCCCGCAAATCTGCCTCCGCCCTTCTTCGCGCCGTGACATCGATAATAAGGGAATGAACCAGTATTCGCCCCTTTAGCTTCACAGGACCGGAATATATTTCTACCTCTCTGATGCTCCCATCTTTCAATTTATGACGGAACGGTATTGCCTTATAATGATTCCTGCTTACTTTATTTATACATTCGTCTATTTCTCCCCGCGGAGCGATGTTGATTTGACGTATCGTCATTACCTGCAATTCTTCAAGGGTATAGCCGTAATAGTCTACCGCCGCCTGATTGGCATCAAGAATATTGCCTGTATCAGGGTCAATGATAATACTTACCACAGGACTGCCCTGAAAAATCTGGCGATAATCGGTTTCCATTTCTTGTATACGCTGTTCATGCTGCTTACGGCCGCTGTTATCCCGGGATATCGTCAACCATTCAATAGCTGAGCCGCTAGAATTAGTGCTATTCAGGACTATCAATTCAAGTTCACCATCCACACAATTTAATACCAAGACCACTACCGCAAGATTGAAACCTGCAAATAAAAAAACCAGATTGCATGTTTAATGCAACCTGGCAATCATAGATGTAACTCATCCTTAGACCCATGGCTTTGCGTCCCTTCCTTTTGGAAAGTTTGCCCACTATTCCTTTTATATAATCCTTTTATACATCTATCGTTAAAATCCTGCTAAATGTGTGAAAAATTCCATTATTTAATTATCCTAAACCAATTATCTGCTTACAAAACAAGATTACCTGTTTTCCCAAGCTCTGCAAATTTTACAGAATTCCGTATTGATTTAATTTCTTGGCCAAAACAATAATAATAGCAAGGCACTAACAACAAAAGCCTGAAGCAACAAGTTCAAAACATCCCTAAATCTAACTCGCGACATTTATCTGATAGCACCTCCTGATTCCCGCTTGTCGAGACAATTGAATGATTTATGCAGTCTGTATTTTAATCATAACAAATAAATAAAAATTCATTGTTATATTCTAATTAAAAACAGGTTAATTACTTTTCAAAATCACTATACCCGAAACTTAACCATTTCCATTTGGAGTGCTTGAGCCAGCCTTGACAGTTCTTCGCTGGAGGCCGCAATATCTGCCGTTGAAGCCAGTTGTTCCTCAGTGGCTGCCGAAACGGTTTGAGCCTCTCCGGCCGACATCTTGCTGAGGGTGTCAATCGTTGTAACCGTTCCCACAATCTGCTGACTTTCGCCTGCTATTTGCTGAATGGCCGCAGAACTCTCACCCACCTGTTTGGATACACACGACACCACTTCTACGATTTCATGGAAGGCCCTTCCTGCGGCATTGACGACCTCAGCTCCGGCTTTTACTTCTCGCGTACCGTTGTTCATAGCCACGACAGCCTTATCGGTATCTCCCTGGATTTCCCCAATCAGCTCTGCAATCTTCTTGGCTGCTTCCTGGGACTGCTCGGCAAGCTTGCGGACTTCCTCGGCTACTACGGCGAAACCTCTTCCCTGTTCGCCCGCTCTTGCTGCCTCGATGGCTGCGTTAAGGGCCAGCAAATTGGTTTGACCGGCGATGCCGGAAATAGTGTCCACAATCTGGCCAATCTCCTTTGAGCGTTCCCCCAGCTTGGCCACGACCTCTGCCGAAGTGTTAACAGTGTCTTCAACCTGAAGCATTTGACTAACTGCCTGTTCAACGGCCTTGCCGCCTTCATCGGCCTTCCCGGCCGCCTGGATGGATTGCTCTGCAACCTGGGTTATGTTGGCGGCTACCTGCTGTATACCGGCCGACATGTTCTCAACTACAGTAGATGCCTCATTGGCTGCCGCTAATTGCTCATTGGCTCCTGTGGCTACTCTGGTAATCGAAGCTGCAATTTGGTTAGCCGCCTGGGCTGACTGTTCTGAGTTCGCGGTGAGTTCTTCAGACGATGCCGCCAATGTATCGGCATTGTTCTTAATCTGGCCAACAATACCGCGTAGTGTGCGCTTCATATTTATAATAGCTTCGGCCATATCGCCAATTTCATCATTGCGAGTCGCATGGAAATCAGGTCTGCTTAAGTCCAGCGCACCAACCGCCGATACCTCAGTTTTTAGGTTATTCAGACGGATAGTTACTTGCCTGCTATAAATAACCGCGACAAGTATTGCTAAAATCGTCACAATTATGCCGGCCATCATCCCGATTTGGCTTTGTACCTTTGATTGATTGATTAGAAAATTGCTATCGGCATTGATGGCGTTGCCTAGTTTTTGGGCTGTAACTACAAACTGAGCATCAATCTGGTCAACTAATTGACGCCCCGCATTAAGCACTTTGTTCAGGTCAGGATCATTATTTTTTTTGGCTGCTATCGCTTTATCGCCAAGTACAAGATATTCAGCCAGCAGTTTTTCTAATTGGCCGGCATTTTCATCGCTGTTCCGGGCAGTCTCATTATATTTTTTTACCGTCTCATAACTGTTGCCGAAATTGCTGCGATAACCTTGTTCGTATTGAACTGCCCCGTCAGCATAAAACAGGAAACCGCGCATATTCAGCAGCGCCCGGGTAAAATCAGTATGGGCATCTTTGACCATGATCAGCTTTGCCGAGGCAGTGTTAACCTTATCACTATATTCTACTATCGCGGTTGTAGTGTTTGAGTAACTATATAGCACATACCCTAATATTACGAGAAAAAATAAAATTGTCACCGTAAAAATAGCAGTAAGCTGTACAATGATCGGATACCGTCTGGTCGTCATTTTTGCCATCTCCTTAAAAGTAAATAAGTAAGTTGGTAAGATATAGCTATCTTGTTTTATTATGGCATAGTAACTTTTCGTACAGGTTACAAAACAGTTAAGGTTTAGTTAATTATGTACGGGAGTGCCAAATGGCACTCCCGTACATAATTAACTCTTAAGTCGGTTATCTCGTCTTACATATCTTGAACTTATATCAGAACTTGCACTGCATTCTGAGTATGCAGGCAAGCAAATATGGTTACAGTTTATTCAGTTCCGGCAGAGAAATAATGCGGGTGCATACTTTTTCAGCCAGTGCCTTATTATGGGTAACCACAATCAGACCCATGCGGCGGTCTTCAATAATCCGAACCATCAGTTCCCATATCTGAGCCTGTGTAATCACATCAAGCATTGTGCTCATTTCATCGGCGATTAAAAACCTTGTCTTTGGGCCAAGTACCCGGGCAATGCAAAAGCGCTGCATTTCACCACCTGATAATTCGCCTGGGCACCGCTCAAGCCACCCTTGTTCAATGCCTATGGAATCGAGTGTAAGTTGGTCCGGAACCCAGCCTTCATTTAAGATATCTTTCATGCGCCATAAAGGATTTATTGCCTTTTCCGGGTGCTGATAGATCAGTTGCACCGGACTGTGTCCTTCTTCCTGCAACTCCCTGCCATCAAGCAGTACCTCGCCAGATGTCGGTTTTATATAGCCTGCCAATATTTTAGACAACGTACTCTTACCGTACCCGGACGGGCCAACCAGGCCAACCCGCTCGCCCTCACCAACAGATAAAGTAACATCTTTTAGTATCCACGGCCCCTTCCGGTAACGGAAACTGATATTTTTTGCCTCAAGTAGCATGACAGCAGCGTACCTCCCCACCCCTGACTTTTTGCATTTTTATAGTTTTAGCGGTAGTGCACTCAACTGAGCTATGGCAGCAGCGTGCTGCGTAAGGGCAGCCGCACTTTAAACTGCCGGCATAAGGCTGGCCCCCTGCAATCGGCTTAAAGCCGTTTTGCGGCAAAGCATTCCATAGGGCCCGGCTGTAAGGGTGCCGCAGGGCATCACCGCCCTGAATAAAATCGGCAACAGGCGCAACTTCCACCGTTGTGCCGGCATAAAATACTGCAATCCGGTCGGCAAACATAAAAGCCAAATCAATATCGTGCGTAATCAGCATGACTGCCCTACCTTCATCAGCCAATTCCCGGAAAAATTTCATTGTCGTCTCAGCAATTTCGGGGCTGAGTCCCGGTGTTGGTTCATCGGCAATGATAAGCTTTGCATCGCTGATAACCGCCGTGGAAACAAGTATCCGCCGCGCCATGCCGCCCGACAGCTGAAACGGATATTTTTCCGCCGTTTCTTCAGACAGTTCAAATCGTTTAAATACCTGCGACTGCTGTGCTTTCGTACCATACAAGCCCTGCACCTGGGGACCGACTTTTTTAAGCGGATCAAGATAAGAGACTGACTGCGGCACCAGCGCAATATCGCGTCCCCTTAAATTCGCCTGAGCTTGAGGAGTAAGCTCTGTTCCACAATATTGCATACTGCCGTTGACAATAGCATTTTTCGGCAAAATTCCTAAAACCGCATGGGCAAGCAAGCTTTTGCCACTGCCTGATGATCCGGCGACTGCTACAATTTCCCCGGCTTTAATATTCAGGCTGATATCGGAAATAACCTGAAGCTCACTTTGCCTGAGCCCTTTGTCATACATACGGAATTTGACAGAGAGATTTTGTATATCCAATACCGGCACAGTATCATTGTTTGCCATCCCTTTTCCCTCCTAGTTCTCAGCGCTTGCCGGATTCATCAATTTTCGCAAATTTTCGCCGATCATATCCAACAGCAGTACCATAATGAGCAGGGAGGCACCGGGAAGTACGGTCAGCCACCACATTCCCACTGTCAGATACCGCATGGATTCGGACAGAATAATGCCTACCGCCGGTTCACGCGGCAAAAGTCCGAATCCTAAAAAGGTAATGGACGCCTCATGCAAAATGGCATGAGGAAAAAGCAAAATCAATCCCACAATATACTGCGGTACAACATGAGGAAAGATGTGTCTAACGGCGATTTTCCAGCGGCTTGATCCCAGCTTTCTGGCTGCAAGCACATACTGGGAATTCTTCACTGCCAATACTTCCGCCCGAATTACCCTCGCCAGCATCGGCCAGTGAGTCAGCGCCACTCCCAGCCATACCCCCAGCATGCCTTTCCCCAGGACGAAGGATATGAGCATTAATAAAATCAAATGGGGAATACCCTGCATTAAATCCACAAGCCACAGGATAAGGCTGTCAACCCTGCGTCCCATGGTAGCTGCCGCAACCCCCAGCATAACGGCAATAACCGAACTTACGGTGGCTGCCAGCAGTCCGATCCACAGACTGGTGGATAATCCCTTTACTGTTCGCATAAACATATCGCGTCCCATCCAGTCCGTTCCGAAGGGATGAACCAGTGATGGTGCAAGATTCTTCTGCTGAAACTGCGGTGCATAAGCGGAAGGGTCAAGGAGTACGCCGGCAGCGGCAATCACCGCTAAGATAAGAAGCGCACCACCAGTAGCTATCAACGTACGGGTACGAAGATTGAACTGCCAAAAGGATACACCCTTTTGGTCAGCCTGGCAAATTGTATGACTCATGCTATATCCCCTCCCTCCCTGATTTGCGGATCAATCAACGGATACAGCAAGTTAGCAATCAGATTCCCTGTAAAGACGAAAAATCCGCTGCATAAAGCAATTCCTAGGAGCAGCGGCAAATCCAGTTTTGTCCCGGCAACGACTGCCACATAGCCTAACCCCGTATAAGAAAAGACATTCTCAGCGAGTACCGACCCGCCGAATAATTCACTGATTGAACCAAACTGTAAGGTAACAGCCGGTAACAAAATATTACGCAAGCCATGGTGATAAACAATCTGCCATCTCGTTTCACCGCGGGCTGTGGCAAATACAGCATAGTCGCTGTTTAATACATCAATTAATTTTTGTCTGGTATGCAGAGCAATCTGGGAAGTTCCTGCGATCGCTAAAGTAAGGGCCGGCAATACCAGGTGATATAGGCGGTCGCCAAAGGTAACCTGTGCTGCCTCCTTGCCGATAGGCGTGCCCAGGGCAATGGGAAACCAGCCCAGCCATACGGCAAATACCATCAGAATGAGCAGCCCCAGCCAAAATGCCGGTGCAGATGCAATGAGCAGGCAATATACTTTGATGAAGCTGTCTACTCTCGTATGTTGGTAAGCAGCCGCAACAACACCTAAAGCAAAGCCGAAAAAACCCGAGAGAATCCAGGCAACCGCCATCAGCATTAACGAATTCATAAAATGAACCTGTATCACTTCCACCACTGGCTGCCGGTAATACATGGATGTTCCCATATCTCCATGGGCCAGTGCGCTGATCCATTTGCCCAACCGTTCCAGGGGTGGATCATTTAGACCCCAGTATGCGGCAATTGCTTCCCTTTGCTCCTGAGACACCGGATTTTCCGCCGTAATATAAGCTTCCACCGGATCAATCGGCGACGCTTGGACAAGCACAAAGGTTACAATAACAACCGCAATCAGCAGGCCGACACCCCGTATCAACGTGCGGCCTACATAGGTGGCCATATTCATTCGTATTTCCTCCTCTCAGACAAACCCAGGCCCCGGAGCAGACAGCACCGCTGCCGCACCAGGGCTCATTGCGGATTTAATTTAGTTTACTTTTTCCATGACCAGTCCATAATATTGCTAATCACAACAAACCCATGATCATGAGGATGCCATTTTTGTTTGCCAAGATCAAGACCGTCCCGGACAAAATACAGGTGGCTGATGTTCATGAGATAAATATACGGAGCATCTCCCTGAATGCTGCCGCCTGTCTGACCGTCCCACTGGGCTTTGCGCCAGTTCTCATTAGCTGTCTGCTCATCCAGCGCGCCAATTGCCGCATCCAGATAACCGTCCACAACAGGATTCTTATACGCAACAATATTAAACCATCCACCTTTGGCCGCAAACCTACTGTGCAGGGCATTCAGCATATAGACAGGGCTGTAGGCGCCGCCCCCCAGGAGAAAAGCATCTTTATGCTTATGGCTGACCCGGTCGGAAGACCCAAGTCCATCGGCAATAACCTGGATGCCCAGCGCTTTCGCCTGTTCACTGAATGCCATGGCAATCGATTCACGAGTGGAATCACCGGCCTCATAAACGAGATGGAACTCCGCGTTTAAACCATTCTTTTCACGGATTCCGTCGCCATTTGTATCAATCCAGCCGTTTTTATCCAGCAGCACTTTTGCACCGTCAATATCGCCGTCTTTCCATTTGATCTCTGTATTCTCCCATGGCAGATAATCGGAAATCGTAAATACAGGCTGTCCATACCCATTCAATACGGTGTCAATGATTTGCTTTCGGTTTACGCCCATAGCCAGAGCTTTTCTGATTGTAATATCGCTGGTAACCTCATTACCGACCTCATAACCTTCCCCGCTTTTGCCGCCCGGCTTTTGGACAGGCAGTGAGACAGAACGGAAATCAAAGGTCTTGCAGTCTACAACGTTATAGCCCGGTATCGGTTTGACCGCCAATGCTTCCGTCGTTTTTACCACATCTACCTTGCCGGCCTGTGCCGCTGCATAAGCGGCATCATTATTTAAGAATAAGAATACAATCCGTTTAAACGGGGCTTTACCGCCATAATAATCATCATTGCGTTCTACAATAAGCTGCTGACCTCTATCCCACTGGACAAACTTATACGGGCCTGAACCAACCGGCTGTTGGGCATATGCTTTGCCGTCACCATATAAATGTTCAGGTACAATTCCCAGGGTTGCAACCTGGTACGGAAAAATAGACATCGGATGCTTCATATGGAAAACAACAGTCTTATCATCAATGGCTTCCGCTTTATCCATCTCGGTTAAATCAACAAAACTGGCGGCTGCCTTTGTCTTATTAAAGGTAAAAGCCACATCCTTAGCAGTCAGCAGTTTGCCATCATGAAACTTTACACCTTCACGGATAGTAAAAGTCCAGGTTAGTCCATCACTGCTTACTTTATAATCGGTTGCCAGATCATTGACTATTTTGTTGTCCGGGCTGACATCCAATAACTTACTCTGAAATAAAGTTCCTCCCTGAGCGCCCCAGCCGGTAACCGGGTCAAAACCAGATGCCTTCTCGCCGCCGATAGCGACAACAATCTCGTCTTTCGCAGTTGCCTGTGGTTTCTCTTCTTTGCTGCCGCCGCAACCTGTCAGGAGAACACTGCCCAGCATAAGCATTGCCATAGTTATTGCAACGATTCTCTTATAACTCTTGTCACTCACTTTTCAATCCCCTTCCTTTCTGTTATCCAAACAGGCCATTTAATTAAAATACATATCAAAGGCTCCGTAATAGCGATGGTCGCGATCACCGGTTGTTTTTTCCTCCAGATTTTGATACTGCAGGGACAGACGGATACCGTCCATCACCATATTCTGATAGCCAAGCATAAAACCTTTGTGTCCGTTTTGATCAACTTTTCCAAAACCGCCAAAATTTCCGTAATGGCCCGGCAAGGCATTCTTCTCAATATCCCGATAGATGATGGCAATGGCCTGATCATGCGGTACGCGGTTGTTTACAAGACCTTCATATGTATAAAAGCCTGTTTGACGTTTGCCGCTTACCCAGTTATACGACAATTGTGCCGCCCATGCGTTGGGTGAGCCCGGGGCATCGGATTTTGTATAGTTAAGCACGCTGGTAACACCTTTTTTCATTTCCCAGGAAAGGCCGGCATCTACATAATTGGCCGCCGGAGTACTGGTTTTGGGGCTGGTATCGGCAGCAATATAGCCTATATTGTATTCAAAGGATTTTTCCGGAGCAAAATTCAGGTTTACGCCCCGTACATGCGTATCTTTTTCCGGAACCACCCAATAGCCGTCCAGTCTGGTCTTGTCAAACTGATGCCTCAACGCAAAGCCGTCGGCATCTCCCTGCAGCGCCATGGCCATATAACGCCCAGTAGCCAGCGGCAGGCGTCCAGCCTGAAACTGATTAACGCCAAAAAAATCTTTTACTTGAATAAAACTACGGGTAAAGCGCATTTCATTGCTTGAGTTGCCGCTGCCGAATTTACCGCCGGCCTGAATGCGCGATTTATAGCTGACCCGGTCATTGAAGTCGGCGTTGATATGCAGTCGCTGCCGCCAATTATAGGCTTCGCTGCCGGCGTGTTCAACACTGTCCACATCCATGGCTTCAATTAAGGTCTCGCCGTCAATTGTAACCGATGTTTTCTTTGCTTTCGTCTCTTTTGCCGGCTGAACCGGTTCTTGCGGGAGATATTGCTTCGTTTGGGCCGTCCGAACGCCCAGTGTATTAAGTTCTACGGCAAATTCCTGTGCCAGCCGGTCAATCTTCGTCTTTTGCTGTGTGTCAGCCTGCTCATATTTACTCAGGGCATTTGCTAAAAACCGAGCCATTTCATAGCGGGTAGCTACTTTATTCTTGTCATATACAGCCGCATCATAGCCTACAATCAGCTTGTCCTGCACCAATGCATCAATTTCTGCATAAACCCAGTGATTTTGGGGAACGTCGGCATAGGAATTTCCCTCCGCCGATAGCCCTCCAAAACTGGTCAACAGCGTCAATGCAAGTCCCGCAATTATCTTTTTTTTCATGCTTTCCTTCCCTTCTTTTATTATGTATCCTCTATGAACCAAAACGAGTATGAACTGCTTTGGTATAGATCATAGCTTTGCTCCCCTCCCATTACAGCGGCGGGATCGCACCGGCGTTTAATCGTTTTCTCTATGAATCCTATTTGATTTTTAAGTTTTAAATTTTCCACCTAATTAAGAACTGTTCTCATTATAGTAATGGAGTTTCTATTTGTAAAACGAAATATGTCGATAATAATTATCGATATATTAAATACACTGTACAGAGAAATAACTTACATTTATCAATTACCAATATGACCTGCGCAATAAAACAGCCCTTTCCTTTATCAAAAAGGAAAGGGCTGTTAATCAGTAAACGGGTTATATAACTGCCGTTTTTAATCCCCTCCTTGTCGCTCGCAAGTTAAACGGTGATTGTCATACAGGCAGTTCTCCTGGCTTTGGATCATCACGCTGCCATACCTTCCCAGAAATCTTTGTTCCCAGTGGCATAATCATGGCTTTGCTCCCCATTACAGTGGCGGGACCGCACCGGCGTTTAACCGGTTTCTCTATTAAGTCGCAATAGCGACACCTGTTTAATCCTATTTAATTTTTAAGTTCTAAATTTTCTACGCAGAATTAATCCTATTATAAATAAAGGAGTTTCTATTTGTAAAACGAAATTTACCGATAATAGCTATCGATATTTTTAATATAGTCTATAAGGGGTAAACATAATGGATATTGAAGTTTTGAAAACGATGCAAATTTTAACACAAACAAAAAGCTTCTCAAAAACGGCGGAAATACAAAATATTGTCCAGTCAACAGTCAGCGCCCGTATAGCTGAGCTGGAAAAAACGTTGGGACAAAAACTGTTTACAAGGGATAATCAGCATGTGTCCCTGACGCAGAGCGGTCTCATGTTTCTTCCCTATGCCCAGCATATATTGGAAGACTTCGAGAACGGCAAAGCCCGATTAAATTCTGCAGCCTTCTTCGATGACCGATTAGTCATTGGTAATACATATTCTGCTTTGCCAAATCTCTTATTCCCGGTTTATCACGAATATCTGCGCTGCTTTCCCCGTATCTCGGTAAAAGCAGTCGCCGGCCATTCAACTGATATTCTGCAGTCTTTGGTAGATGGTGTCATTGATATCGCAATCGTTTATCAATTACCAAAAATTCGCCGGTTTACAACATTTTTATGTAACGAAGAGGATTTTGTTTTCGTTTGTCCGCCAGGTGATCCGCTTGCGAGCCAGGCAGAAATGCCGGTCAAAGACCTGGGGAAAATTAATTTGCTGTTTCACAACTGGGGTGGGGTTTTCAGCGATTGGATGGCTCAATTATTGCCTGGATCACGCTGGTTTCACGCCAACATCGGCAATCCGTCTTTTATCGTTTCCCTTGTTGAGGAAGGTACCGGTTCAGCCATCTTAACCCGCTCTACTGTCAAAAAAGCTTTAATTAGAAATTCTGTCGTTGAAATTCCTTTTGCTGGCTCACCTTTGCCGCCCCGCTGGCAGACATATATTGTGGTTCATCCCAAGCGTCTTACCCGGCAGCCTGTTCGTGACTGGCTTGACATAATGAGTAAGCATGATCTGACAGCAGTACCTATTTAATCCCTCTTCCTCTTTTGTTTGTGCACTTACGAACACAAAGCGGTATCAATATTATCCTACTTCTCGATAACCAGCATAAACATTGGGGTGGAATGGTTTACATTCTACCTACCGCCATAGTTTTTTATGTCGAATCATAAAAATGAAGGTCCAAACCGGATGCACATAATATGTACATGCATCCGGTTTGGACCTTCATGGCCTTCTTTGAGCAAATCATCAACTGCGGCAGCGGTCGGCGAGGCATTTGGCTGCATCGCTGTAACAGTTTGAATCATCAATGTTATTCCTACTTTAAACGTTGAGGCAATGAAGTTAGTGCCTTGCATTTTTGACAGTAACCGTATAGTTCAAGAGAATGACCGATGATCTCAAATCTCAATCCCACTGTCTTTTGCAATTCTTTCTCATCCACCGGGCAATAATCCAAACAACTAGCCGTCCCACAGTTGAGGCAAATCAGGTGATGGTGATGTTCACCAAGGGCCAGTTCAAAGACCTTCGTATCCTTACCATGCAAGTTGATCTGATTGACAATCCCCATATTGACAAGTAAACCTAGATTTCGGTATACAGTGTCCAAGCCGATCTCGGGATTAGTTTGTCTGATATCATTGCAAAGCTCTAACGCTGTGGGAAACTTATCAAGCTTAAGTAAGGATTGGATTATTATCCTGCGCTGCGGTGTTATTTTACAACCTTTAGTCCGGAGCTTTTCAATAATATCGTTTAACAATGACAATACATCTCCTAATTAGTAACAATATTTTTTATCATTTTACTATATTTAAGGTAGAACCGGCAACAACATCCTTGCTCTCCCATTTTTGATTCGCTCAGGCCAAATATAACCGGAGAAATTTATTTCACGCTGCAATGATTCTGGAGCAGTTATACATCTTATTACTTTTCCCGCTTTGTCCAACTTTTCATAAATAATCTTTCCATCCTTAACTTCTTGTACAATGGCGATTAAGGCGTTACGGGCTTGATCAACCCCTACGATAAGAGCTCCCGGTTTTACGTCTTGTGGCGACGTTTTGACTATCCAGCCTTTTTGAGCAGCTCCTGTCAGCCAAAGATAATCTTCATCGCTCCAATTTACACCTGGAACCGGTGCTGCTTTATCGAATTCTCTGGCAAAATAGCCGGTGGCTTTGTTTACAGGAAAGCCCTTATACAAAGGGCCTGAGTCACACTCTCAGGCAAAGGCCTGATTAAAAGGAAACAGTACTATAATAAAAATAGCAACTATCCTCTGCATAGTAACCCGGCAATCTTTTTCTTTAAGAAATTTTATGATTTTGTTCACAGTTTCTCTTCCTCAGTTTTTTAATTAAGATTATTATTATTTAATATTTTACCTATTTAGAACAAGATAAGCAATACCTGGAAATAAATTTACAAAAAGTGGATATAAGTAATAGTCTTTCTATCTAACTCCTATCATAAGGTCAATATTTTCATAACACAATACACACCTAAATAGTAATATTATGATTAATTTTTTAGTATTTTTATTGCACATTAAACGAAAATAATTAGTCAATCTACAAGAATGGCATCCTTACCTTTCCATTAAGCGACAAAAGAGCTGCATGGAATGCTGCAACCAGCTTGTCATATCAACTTACCGCCTCGCATATAGAATACAAATGTATATCTAATTGGAGGCAGAAATGTTAATAATATCCCAGCGAAAGTGCTATACCAGAAAAAAACAATACTGGAGCAAAGTCATTATCCTGGTCGGGGCAGCGATATTGCTCCTATCTTATTTTTGCCTGAACAATTATACCATTCCAGTTATAACTCCATCGTCGTTTGATCTACCGACTACTCACTTCCGGTCACAGTGGCATGGAGTATTATCGCAGGGCATTCCCGGCCTGCAAACCGTAATTGAACCCCCCCATCCGCCGAAGAAGCCCCCGCATATCGTTAAGGCTGTGCTGCGTAATCTGCTCCTGTTCTTCACAGAAATAGACATTACAGATATCCGGTCATTATTTAGAGCTGAAATACCGGTTGCTTCCATATTCACCATACCTCCACAAGTTAGTATCGTAAGTCTGCCTAGTCTCCCTAAGGTAAGCCAGTCAGACTTGCCTAAAAGAGGAAAACCTTTGGTGGGAATTTACCACACTCACACTTCCGAATCTTTCATTCCAAATTCCGGAGTGACTCACACGCCTGGCGGCCAGCGCGGCGATATCGTGGAGGTCGGCGCAGCAATGGTTAAACAATTTGCTAAACATAACGTTATCGCCATTCAAAGTAGTGATATCCACGACTACCCCAGTTTCATGAAAGCCTATAATAAGTCGGAAATTACCGTGCAACAAATGGTCAAAGAGAACCCTTCGCTGCAAGCCTTATTTGATATCCATCGAGATGCCGGCAGGCGGGACGAAACTACGGTTGTCATTAATGGTGTACCGATGGCACGAATTTTGATTATCGTCGGAAAGGGCCAGCCGGGGTTGGAACAGCCTCGATGGGAACAAAACTATGCGTTCGCCAAGGCCATTGATGATAAATTAAATCAGTATTATCCGGGTGTATCCCTTGGAATGGATGTGGTAGACTGGCGTTATAATCAGCATCTGCATCCTCATGCTTTATTGTTCGAGATGGGTTGTCAATATAACACGAAAGAAGAGACTATCCGTACGATTGAAATTATCGCTGATATTGTGGCAGAGATACTTGCCAAATGATCGGGTTTGCCAGAACTGCAATTTGCAACCGGAAATTTACGCGAGTCAGAGTAAACTCGGATAGAAAAATTATAAAACAACGGCAACTTCCTAGCTAAAACAGTACAAGGGAGTTGTCGTTGCTTGTTTTGTAGGGAAATATCAACTTTACGCACCTTCAATACAGAAATTCATATCTGCTTCAATTTCGCCAATTAGTTTTTATATTAACTAGGAATATTATTAATTGTAATCAGCATATATTTACATCAGTCTTTATGTTGGTTGTCCTAGAATGCTTAGCGTCAGAGTTAAATTTATAAATTCTACTTTTTTCGAACAGTTTTAATGGAGGTAAGTTCTTTGCAAAAGTTTATTTTGTGCCTATTGATTATGATCGGAATTTTGTCCGAAAGTATTACAGCCTCAGCCCATCCTCATATCTTTGTCACGCCTAGAGCCCATTTTGCTTTTAGTGGTACGATCTTTACTTTTTTTAGTGTTAGATGGTACTTTGACGATATGTCCACGATGGAATTTGTCGGACCAGAAACACTGAACGCGACATTATCGCTAAGCACATCACAACAAAAAGAAATTCTCACACTGGAAGGGTTCCCGCGTCCTGCACAGCTTGCCAATTATTTTCGTGTAGAAATCGATGGCTCAGCGGTTGATGTATTGGCTCCCGCTGCCGTCAGCCTGACTGTGGATCAAGGGCAGCTGGTATACTCATTCACCATTGGCGTTTACCATCCGGTTAAAAAAGCTGTTAAAGTATGGTTTAACGACCGTTCCAACTTTATTGCATATCAAACAAGTTCCGGCTTTTTCACCACTTCGCAGTTAAAGGGACCCATCCCGTCTTTGACCATTCTCACCGAGCAATATATTGATAAGATAAATATTGCGCGGTAATCTGATTGGAGGCATTAGTCATGCTGATTGATTTAAGAAACTGCAGATCAAACAGGTTTACCATTTTATTTCTGGTAACTATTCTTTTGATTGTTTTTTTTCAGATCAATAATTTCAATAGGTGGGATCAGTTCATGTATTACATTACAAAGCTGCAATCAGAATTTAATAAAGACGCTGCCGTAAAAATTAAACTGCTGCGCGATAGCTACAGTACAGAGCTTTTTCAAGCATTACTTGCTTCTTCATTTTTATACGGGGCAATCCACGCGATAGGTCCCGGACACGGTAAGTCGATTATCACGGGCTGGATTCTATCCCAGCGACGTCATCTTAAGGATATTGCATTCGTAGCAATAGGCGCAACCTTTCTTCATGCGTTCAGTGCGGTTGCCATTGTTGTCTCTATTTTTTATCTTGTTGGAAAATATCTGCCCGGAACGATGGGAACCATGTATCTTTGGCTCAATGTCACCTCAGGAGTAATTTTAGCCATAACTGGCTTGCAATTGTTTGCCGAAAATTACAAGCACTATTCTAAACAGCCATCTACAACCAAGACGCCCTCTAATGACTTGCAATCGGTTCATCCCGCTTGGATTACCCTATCCATCGGCATTGTTCCCTGTCCGCTCGCGACTGCCATGTTTATCTATTGCCTAACCACGAATATGATTGTAAACGGACTGCTCCTTGTAGCAGCCTTCGCACTGGGAATGGGCCTAACACTCTTTTTAGTGGCTATGACTGTCTGGCTGATTAAGAATACGGCTACTCGCTCTTACAAATCCGCAACACCGGGGCGCTTTTTTACATTAATGAGCGCTTTATTCTTTATTCTATTCGGCTTATTGATTACACTGCCAAATATTCAAAAATTGCTCTAAGCATGGTGTACAAGTTGATTTCTGTCATGAGTTATGGTAATAAACTCTGTAACTCCAGCAGATCATACCATCATAAGTAACTCTTGACTGGGAGTAATTTAGTGCTATACTTTAATCAATAATATTACTATTTATGAATATTATTGATTTATTCAAGAGGTTTCTAAGGAGGAATCTATCATGTTTAGTGACAAAACGTTAACTTGCCGTGAGTGTGGTGCTGAATTTGTATTCACAGCATCCGAGCAGGAGTTTTTCGCTGAAAAAGGGTTTACCAATGATCCCGGCCGTTGCCCCGCGTGTCGGGCCGCCCGCAAGCGACAGTCAGGATCCGGCAGTGCCGGCAGGCCTCAAAGAGAAATGTATGATGCAATTTGCGCCGAGTGTGGTGCCAAAACCCAGGTCCCTTTCCGCCCTAGCGGCGATCGCCCTGTGTATTGCAGAGATTGCTTTTATAAACGAAAAGGATAACAAAAAAATAGGGCTGCCTTATGGGGCAGCCCTTGTTTTTCGATTAAAAGTGTCCTTGCACAGCACTATAAGCACTGTACTGGAACCGGTCAGCAGAGCAATTAACGATTGTCCAAGTAGTAGACTACACCGTTAAAAATTCCCTGAACGATTTTTGAACGATACGATCATTTCTCAATAATGCTGCTTCCCCTGCATTGGTCAGAAAGCCTGTTTCCACCAGAACGCTCGGCATGGAAGCTCAGTATTTCCATCCGCCTATGGATTGGCATAACAGCACCCATTGGAAACTCGTTCTGAGTATGGCTACTTATTTTGCTTGCATAATTTAATTAGTATGGAAGATGTTCTTATCTCTTTTAGCCTTGACGTATTCAATCGCTTCCTTACCGGTTATATGCTCGACATCAATTGCAATAATATAAGATTGCGTACATCCGGTGATTTCCTTATGTTTGGCTGCTTCCGGCTGATCTCCTGAATATTTTTCAACTAAAGCCTTAAAAGCTTCCAGCCATTCATCACCTTCTACAATTCTGGCTTTACCAAAAGCAATAACACTACGGAAATAGGAAGTATACTTTTCACTTATAATCGTATCTTCATCTATTACGGCAAAAGATACCTTGGGGTTCTTCCTGATAGCATCGACTTTATGTCCGGATTTCGCTGAATGGAAATAGATTTTGCCATTAAAATAAATATAGCTAAGGGGAACTGTATAAGGATAATCTTCATCACCTAAGCACGCAAGGACACCATTTGTGCATCTATCCATTACAGCTACGGTGTCTTCCACTAATAATAATTGTTTACCTCTTCTCATTTCTCTAAACATCGTTGTTTCCTCGCTTTCATCTCAGACAGCGTTTACTGCAGCCTGTTTTAAATATCTATCATGAGCTTTTCGGACATTTCACCGCTGGCAGCCTTACGCCCGCAGGGTCGCAATCAGTCGCTTAGGCTGCAATAACAGCCTAATGGCGTCCGCCGGCGACCGCACCACGATATTGGCCGCCGCCAATACGCCGGTACTAACTCCTTCTGGTCCCAGCACGCAAATTTTCAGCCCTGCAATGAAAAACATCGGCTGATCGTTGGTGCCATTGCCCACGACAACGGTGCGCTCAGCTCCCCATTCCTGAACGTGCCGGGCTTTTTCTGTTCCATCCTGGTCTTTTGCCAATATAAGCAGTTCCACCCCCGGCATGGCTGCCAATTCCTGACATGCCAAGCCGAAAGTATCTGCCGTAATCACTGCCACGTGCACTTTGGCCGCCAGTTCGGCCAGTAGTTGCCGCACATCGTCGGACATACGCCCGTCCTCAGCCAGCGTCCCGTTATAATCAAACACTACATGACGGAATTCATATTGTCTGCCATTGGGCAACTGTATGGAAATCATTGCCTTCACTCTCCTTTTATTCCGGTAATTTGTCAGCTACTAAAATAATCTGGCAACCCCGATCCCCAGCCATGTAGCAGAGAAACCGACCAGGACATTGAGCCCGACATTATAAAAAGCACGCAGCATATCTGCTTCTTGCATTAAATGAATCGTTTCGTAGCTAAACGAAGAGAAGGTCGTCATCCCTCCCACAAACCCCACAGTAATAAGCAAGCGCCAATAGGGGCTAATACTTAACCGCTCTGTTGTCATCGTCATGAAGGCACCAATAATAAAACAACCCACAACATTTACAATCAGCGTGCCATAAGGAAATTCTGCGCCAAACCGGGCAGCAGCCCAGGTAGACACTAAATAGCGGGCCGTTGCACCAACAGCTCCACCGATTGCTACTAATATTACTCCTAACAACTCTTTCACCTCATTTGCAGCAATTGTTCGCCAGGATTAGCGTTTCGGCGGCTTGTGTCCATATTTGACAACCTCCACATCGTCAATTGTGACCATGCCTTCTTCCAGCATATCATCCAAAAAGGGCAACAGCTTGGCGATATATTCCTCGCTGTCGATAAGTTCAAGCAAAATAGGCAAATCACTGGATAAATCCACAATACTGGCCGTATGAATCCGGCTGTTGGCCCCATAGCCCATAATGCCGCGAAAAACCGTCGCCCCTGCCATATCCAGCTCTTTGGCCTTTCTCACAATAGCATGGTACAAGGACTGTCGTTTCCAATGATCGCTTTCCCCGATGTAAATCCGTAGTCGTTTGGCCTGACTTGCAATTTTGGGCACAGTAACTTCCTCCTTCGACTTAAGTATACCCTTTCCTTTATACTTTCTGTTGGGAAAAGAACAGACTCCTACCACATATGTGGTAGGAGTCATTACCGTTTGCACGGGATTCAGGGCGAACTCCATCGCCGCTATTCAAGTATAACTTTATTATACCAGCCCGCCGAATTCAGCGTCAATAGAGATATCACTCTCCACTTCAAAATATAACGATGCCAGGTAAAAAAATGTTTTGCGTTCCCATATCGACGGTACTATCCAAATGCACTATGGAGAAGAAATCGACATAGGCAGCCGCGATAATGAATTAATCATCCTGTAGGCTTGCCGGTATTTGCCGGATAAGTAAAGGGTTAGCAATCCTGTTGCAGCTAAAAATAAGCTTTTGTCGGTCTGCTCAGTGTTTTTTCCGCCCCAAGTATTTTCTGGTCAAATATAGAAATCTTGTAATCCAGGCGCTCCAGGACTTTCTGCATTTCTTCCAGTCTTGCTACAAGTTGTTTGCGCTGTTCGATAAGCAGGTCTTTTCTTGCTTTAAGTGTTTCCTCGCTCCCCCCCTCAAGATACAGCCTGACATACTCAATCAGTACATCAACCGAAAGCCCTGCACCGCGCATACATTTGATGAATTCAACCCAACCGCAGTCTTCTTCCGTATAATCCCTGATCCCGCTTTTATTGCGGTTCACACGGGGAATCAGTCCGATGCGCTCATAATAGCGGAGCGTATCCTGGGAAATATCATATTTTTGACTTACTTCTGTAATTGTCATACGGGTTCTCACCTCCTGCTACCGACAGCATACCACCTGGAGTTGACTCTAAGTCAAGTATAAACTATAAAAATACTATATTTTGCCGCAATGATGACAAAGAACTCCAGATAGGGAAGCTAATGCTGCACCTACCGGGAGTTCCTTGTCGTCGTAGTTCAATCATTCGCCTGATGAATGACCGATTAACACCTGACTCTTTGGGAACCAGTCATCATTTTGCCGGCTCCCACTTACAACGTACAGGCGAAATGATGGCATTTTCCGCTTTCAATTCTTTAAATGCCTTATCAATATCCTTGCGGTCCAGCCCGGACAGTTTCTCAACCTCACCTGCGCTTAAAGGTTTGCCAGCAGCTTTCATTGTTTCAATAACAGCATTTTTAACACTCATACTCTAACCTCCTAAAATCTTTTACTATTTTTCCACTACCCAGTTAAATTATGTGATTTGAATAGTCATTTGTCCCGGATCGACAATCTGAATCATACCACCCACGCGCACATTAATTTAGCCGCCTGGTTCAGGGCTGGGCAATTGGCAATCATAACCGCAGCTGAACCTGGCACCCATGGGGCTGGGATGACAGGGATGCACGGCATCGGTGTCAATACGCCAAGCGCCGCCGCCGTAGCTGCCGCCACCGTTGGGTTGGCCGGAGATGAGCACATGCCGAAAAGCATAACATTGACCAGCGGCTTATTGTCCATAATATTCGCAACAGGCATAGTTGAAATTACTCTGTTTTGTGGCAGCACGACCAGAGAAGATGGCGCCATACCGAAAGAACACAACAGCTTGGCACCGCCGCACACACACATTCCCAATGGCTTTTCCCCCTTCGCTTGCGGTTTCTGCAGTTCCGGCCGGTATGTTTTACCCATCGCCAGCTTGTCTGCCATATCCGGCTTGATAAGGTGTATTTTCAATTCATTTTGATCATCGCGCCTTTTAGTTCCAAGATGCCGGCGGACTCAATTTTCATGGATGCTCCGCTAGTCAGTGCCGCCGTAACCGCTCCTTTTATCTGTAAAGCCTGCCGGGACTCCAGCGAAATGGTTTCGGCTTTTAGCGTGACTTTCCCCCCTTCCTGGTTGCCCAATTCCAGAGCTGCCCTGCCGCCGGCTGCGTGAAAAGAGATGCTGTTTTCGGCAGTTACCAAAATTTTTCCGTTTTTTCCGTCGATCTCCAACATATTTCGGCCGTCTTTATCCTGAACTATAATCATTTGTTGCTCATCTTCCAGACTAATTTTCAGGTTTTTCGGGGTATGAATCTCCAGACGTTCCTCATCTTCTTCCTCTACGAAAATAATCTCATGGCCGCCTTTGGTCTTGATTCGTTTCACCGTATTTTTTTCACCTTCATCCTGCCGGCTATCCTGAGGATTCATTATTTCAACCCCTTATTATGAAATATGACAAACCGCAAATGTTTCATTAACATAGTGCTTTCCATATTGAAATTCTCCTACCTTAAAACTCATTGTACAGGTTCGCTTGTCAGCGTTAAAAGAAAAATTCAATAGCCATAATTCTCCAATCCATGGCAAAAAACCTTCCTCTTTGACAAAAACAAAATGTATATGATAAGCGCTAATGATTCATCAGGTATCAATTTTCTAAAAAAAATCGCCTAAACATAAGTTTAGGCGAACATAAATACATACTTAAAATTTTTCCAGCCAGCAATCGCTTATACAGACTAGTTTGCGTAGCTATAACCGGCTTAAGCGGCGAATATCCTCTTTATGCTCAAGCTGCACTTAATGGCGCACTCTATACCACACCCTGCGCTTTCATAGCCTCGGCAACTTTAATAAAGCCGGCAATATTGGCGCCAACAACCAGATTGTCCTTATGGGCATACTCTTCAGCCGCCTGGCTGGAGTTTTTATAGATATTGAGCATGATCGTTTTGAGTTTAGCGTCAACCTCTTCAAAGGACCAAGCCATCCGCAGGCTGTTTTGAGACATTTCAAGCCCGGAAACAGACACGCCGCCGGCATTAGCAGCTTTTGAAGGTCCAAGATATACTCCGTTTTTCAGGAAGTATTCAATGGCATCGTTCGTGCAAGGCATATTGGACCCTTCGCAAACGAATTTCACGCCGTTGGCGACAATCTTTTCGGCATCCTCGATAAGAATCTCGTTTTGCGTAGCACAAGGAATTATAACATCAACCTTAACGCCCCAGGGCTTTTCGCCAGGGAAGAATTTAACACCATATTTATCCGCATAGTCTTGAACCTGGTCGCGGCAAGATGCTCTCATTTCGAGCAGGTATTCAATTTTCTCGCCACTGACGCCATCCGGATCGTATATATAGCCGTCAGGACCTGAAAGGGTTACAACCCTACCACCCAGTTCAGTAACCTTCTTTACCGTTCCCCAGGTAACATTGCCAAAACCTGATACGGCTACGGTTTTACCTTCAAAGCTGGTATCTTTGGACTTCAGCATTTCCTGACAGAAGTAAACAATACCATAACCGGTAGCCTCCGGGCGAGCCAGGCTGCCGCCATAAGTAAGACCTTTTCCGGTTAAAACGCCATTTTCATAACTGCCGATGATTCTCTTATATTGTCCAAAAAGATAGCCAATCTCCCTGCCGCCAACGCCAAGGTCACCGGCCGGCACATCGGTATTGGGTCCGACATAGCGATACAGTTCTGTCATGAAGCTCTGGCAAAAACGCATAACCTCGGCATCCGATTTGCCTTTCGGGTCGAAATCGGATCCGCCTTTGCCGCCGCCCATCGGTAAGCTTGTCAGCGAATTTTTGAAGGTTTGTTCAAAACCGAGGAATTTAATAATGCCGATGTTAACCGACGGATGGAATCTGAGCCCGCCTTTATATGGCCCAATGGCACTATTGAACTGAACCCGGAAACCACGGTTCACTCTCACCCTGCCAGTGTCATCCATCCAAGGTACACGGAAGATAAATTGCCGCTCCGGCTCCACAATCCTCTCAACAATTCCTAGTTCAATATATTCGGGATTTTTTTCAAGAACAGGTACTAAAGAGCCAAGCACTTCCTGGACCGTCTGGTGGAATTCAGGTTCATTTGCATTTCGTTCAACAACGCGGCGATAAATTTCATCACAGTACTTTTGAGCATTTGTAGTCATGTTCCAATCCCCCTTAATATTTTGCATAATATATCCAATTCTCTGTACTTATATTATACTACCTTGGTTTGGATTTTGTACACACAATTTAACAGAATTTTCACTCAGATACTCCTCTTTAAATCCACCGCTGAAAGACTACGTTTCTTTCCAGCAAACAAAATTAGGTCAATTCTGAACAACAACAATATTTGCAGTATTCATCGCTAAATTATTCGATGAATACTGCTATTTTTGTTGCCTGCAAAAGTAATATTGTAATTTTACAGGAAACATCAAAAATATTTCGCAAAATCATTTTTTTTATTAATCCTCTTTGCAGGTTTGTAATCTTCTTTGCCCTGGGAAGTCAGGCTTATTTGTAAATAATACCTTTAAAGCTTCTCCCGTCAATTTTTGCCCTAAACGGCTCCTGCCTCCTAACCAGCTTGACAAATTTGGTTTGCTGCAGGACCGGCTGGTTGAGCAGCCACTCCCAGTCAAGCATCCCGGCAGCTTGATTATCGTACTGAATGTGAAAATATCCCATGCCGGTGGCTGTTAAATTATGAAAAAAATGACTGCCAAGTGAAGGTTCCGGACGAAGGTTTTTCAGATCGACTTCCACGATGATCATAGCCCGGGACATTTGCTCCCAGGTCAAAGGAATTCCTAACCAGCGGTCTGCTGTTCCCATTCTGCCAAAGCCAACGAGAATGCACCGGCGTCCTTCCCTGATCAGCACCTGGTTTAACTCACCAATCTCATTGGCAATCTGAACACTGTTCTGCAAATTAAAGTCTGCCGGATCCACAAAAATGATATCGTGAATATTTTGGTAACTGCCGTTGCCAATGGTGTGGTGGCTGAAACACCAGAATGCCTCCGGTTCATCCATATTAACTTCAAAAGCTTCCCTGCCGACCACCATCGGCCTGATCTGCAGGAAATTAAACTCCTTGGGTTTGCTTTTATCCTTAGGAATATTGACAGCAAATTCGATTTCCACATCGGTGCCAAACGACTGTTTCCCCAACCCCAGCAAGTCTTTAATAATTTGCCTCAATGGCAGCCTATTATACTTAAGAATGGGCGCAAATGTCACCAGCTTTGGTCCTTGTTGATATATGTTGTCATAGATACAGTCATTTTCTACCGAATAGGTGCTGCCAATATACTCGAGTGACTGATCTTTATGGGCCTGAGAAATCAACAGCTTCTTGTAAATATAATCTTCATCGGCCCTGAGCGTAATGTCGGCGGAATCCTTAAAATTTATCGCATAAAACGCATGCTGCGATTTTTCCAGATACTCCTTAGGGCCTGAAACAAGAGGGTTGAGCTTAGGATAAGCCGGAGAAAACCGGTATACCCGCTCACCTTCAACAATAGCTTTGCCTAATCCCAAGGCCAGACTTACGATTCCATCTTCCGGTTTCAGCGGATCATAAGGATAAAAGTTATAGGATTGAGCCACACCGGAAATGGCTGGATAATAGTAATCACCATAATGTTCTCCGACTAATTCCTGAATCAGAACAGCCATTTTCTCCTCTTCGATCCGGATATCCGCATTCTTGGCGTATTGTACAGGAGCTGCATAAAACACCGAGGCATAGACCAGCTTAACCGCATCCTCAAGCTGCTTAACCCGAATTTCGGGGTCAGCGTGACAGTTTGGCACCACATAGGTATTGTAGATACCGGCAAAAGGCAGTATCCGAGAATCCTCCAGGATGCTTGACGAACGAACCGCAAGCGGACATTTGATATATTGGGTCAGGACAAGCAGATTTTCCTTCGTACCAGCCGGTAAAGGGCTTGCCGTAAATTTTTGCGCAATCTCCGCTTCTGTCGGGCCAGTAGCCAGAAAGGAATACAGTTTATTTTCTTCAATAAATTTTTCAAAAGCATCACTGCCAATAACAAACGAACGAGGCACCTTGATTTTCATATCTTCGTACTTATCTGCCAATTGGGCTTTGGCAATCATGCCATTCATGAAGGCGACCCCTCTGGCCTTCCCGCCTAAAGAACCTGTCCCCAGTTTTATAAAGGCATTCTCCATATCTTTTTTGGAAAGCCCTTCAAAAGCAAGAACCAGTCCGGATTGATACTTCTGAAAATAACCATTCAGCACTTTCAGGATATAGGCTCGGATATCAGCGGCACTGGATACATTCTCTGTATCCACGAATCTCAGTCTATCCGCCACCTCGACTTCGGCCCGGGCACGGAACCAGCGTGAAAAGTCATTTTTCTTCGCATGATAGTAAAGGCTTGCATCCGGCAAATCACGGATGATCCTTTCCAGGTTGGTGATGTCAGTTGCCTTATCAATGACTCTGCCATCAGGATACTTAAATACAAAAGAGCCGAAACCGTAATTTTCCAGAATATATGTACGTATATTTTGCAGCAGTTTGGGCGAGTTTTTATTGAGAAAATCCAAACGCAGGGCTTCGGCCTTGGCAGCATTTTCCGCTTCCTCGGACTGTAATAAAAACGGCAGGTCAGGAATGTTCTCCCGCACGATTTTGTTTAATTCAATACCAGCCTGGGGATGCAGTACCCCATTCTTGGGAAACCTCACATCAGAAATTATCCCCAGCAAATTATGGCGGTACTTGCTGATAATTTCCATTGCTTCTTCATAGGTTTCCGCGAGAAGGATTTTCGGCCGCAGCCGTACCCTGAGCAAACCATGCTTTATATTCATGGCATGCAGCACCAGGTAGCGGGTCTGCGTCAAAATTTCCGTATAAATAGTAGGCAATATTTGCGAGTAATATGCCGGAGAATCATCCACCAAAAGGATGGCCTGAACACCCAGCTTACTGTCAGCTTCCACGTTTTGCTTGTCTTCGATGTATTTAATAATGGCAACCAGAACTTTATTATCTCCCGACCAGTGGAAGACCCTGTCTATACAAGAAATTGCCCGAATCCGGGCAATTATTTCCGGAGTGAGCCGGTCATAAGAAAGCATAACAATCGGGATGTTTGGGTAAGCTTCGTGAATTTTTGTCTCAACCTCAAATGAACTCATATCGCTTATGCGGGACATGGTAATGATCAAATGGATGGGCCTTAATTTTAATTCTTCCCAAGCATCCTCCCCGTCAGCTACCCAATGAATCCTGGGAATAAAAGGAATACTCAAATCATTGAAATGATGGTAAATCTGCTCGATTAACATGCCATCTTCCTCAAGGACATATGCGTCGTATGCAGTAGATATCAACAGTATTTCCGTGACCCTGAATTTCATCAGGTCATGAATACCTGAAAAACGGGCTTTCATATCACCGAATCTATTCATAGCACTTCTCCTATTCCTTGAAATATCATCCCTGCTATCAGTATATACTAAATTGGCTTAAGAATCGATTAGAAACGGCAACAAAGGCAGAATTTTCAAACGTATCCGGCGTTAATTTACTTGCTATCCACTGCTTGACTCTCTCTTGCCACCGGCTTAACGGCTTCCTGGCAGTCACGGCACTCCAGCACGAATAGCAGTGCATACAAATTGGCCATTTTGGCCATTAACAGCATTTCCTGCCCCGGCTGATACCCCTCCTGTCCGCGGAGCAGGTCGCCGCATTCTCCCTCCAGTTCAGCCAGACAGGCATACAATTGCTCCCATTCCGTCATATCATTCGCCCCTTTGCGCCTCCTTGGCGCTGTCAATACTGTTTTTCCCCATCAGTGTACCGTTCATCCACCCCTGATTTCATCCAGTAGAGCGGCAAGAACCAACAGGGAGGATTGCGCTGGAGCCGAGAAATGTATGGCTATGCACTCTCCGGGCAGTTTCAATTGCCAAACTCCGGTTTTATCCCATGTCGCCGGCTCCAGTTGCCATTCCTTGATTTTCGCCAGTGGAATATAACGGCGTACCACTCCGTACCGCCCCATACTCCCGCCGCTGCCAGCATCACTCACGAAGATCAGTTCCCTGTCGGTCAGTACGCACACATAGGCTGCCGTCAGCCGACGACGGGAAAACAGAAAGTGCGGTATAGTGAGCTCTGGTTGATATACTGTGGTGAATACCCTCTCTCCCGGTAAAACACATTCTTTAGCATAATTCCAAAACCTATAATCAATTGCTGCTAAACTTTCCAGGGCTTCCTGTCCCTCCCCCCGGACCTCTCGGCTCGCCCCACCCCACGTCTGGCGCACAGCCTGCACCACCTGCGTAAATAACGCCGCCGCCACCGCATTATACTCTACCTGCACTACTGCCGGCCTGCCGACCGCCACTCCACTTAGCCGCAGCCAGGAATATAAATGCACTGCCCCTTGCTCCACATAGTCCAGGTCGTCAAGCAGCCATTCACTAACCTGGACACCATCTACGGTATTTTCCAATACGCTGATTTTTTTATCACACAGCATAGTTAACCGGGCATTCACCTTGCAACTACCCCAGCCATCGGGTGGCGAATAAATAAGATACGGCGGCAGCCGATCAGCAGGTACAAACGGCCGAAACAGTCCGGGTATCTCCTCCCAGTCGATCAGTTGCCGAGCCCAGACGTCAGTCAGTGACAGCATGATGCTCCCTTCTTTCCTCTAATACTGGAAAATAAAAACTCCTACCGCTTTACGGTAGGAGTCATCACCTGGCCAGCCAGGATTCGGGCGAACTCCATCGCCCCAAACTTTTATTTTTATTATTATAACAGGCTCAGGGAAAAAATGTCAATCCTCTATTGGCATGAATTTTCTGCAAAACTATTCCTTTTTTCCTCCCACAACCGTATGCGTTCTTCAAAACTCACCGCTTTATGCACTTGATGCAGCAGCCATTGATAGCCAAAAGCATCGAGAAATATAGCATTGGTCACTCCGTAATCAGGCAGTTCAGTCACTGGCTGAAGCTCTGTACAGCCCGCGCTACCTCAACACGCTGGAGATCAAATACTTTTTCGTATAATTCCAATGCTTTCAGGCTGTCGGAAACAACCATGTCAATTTCTACCCCGGTCATTGTAAAGCCTCCTGTTACTATAGATTTAGGGACCTAAATAAAATCCTTTGTTTCAATTTTTCCACAATTAGTACTTGCTACTCTCGAAAGTAAGCTACCTGACTGATAACATGAGCGGCTAACGGATAGAATAAGAAGGTCGGGCCTGTAACCATAGTGCTGACAATACTTCCGGGAGGACAAGACTTGGCAAGTGATTTTGGACTAATTATTCGAACATTAATTACCTTGCTCTGTCTGCTTATCATTACGAGAATTTTAGGGAGAAGAACTCTATCTGAGTTAACCTTTTATGATTTTGTCATTGGTCTAATTCTCGGTAATGTTGGTGCTGCAATTATTACAGACGGATTCAGTATTCGCGAGGGGATAATTGCTCTGGTTGTTGCAGCATTATGGGCGTTGACCATGAATGTGTTGTCGCTAAAATTCATTCCCGCCCGTAAAATGATTGAAGCTGAACCGCTTCTGGTTATCAACGGGGGTAAAATCTTAGAAGGTAATCTACAAAAGCGATACTATAATATCAATGATCTCCTGGAACTGCTCCGGGAACAAGAGATATTCGATCCCAGTCAAGTCGAAAAAGCGCTGATTGAATCAGACGGCCAGCTTAGTGTATTAAAAAAACCGGAATACCAAAGCCCGGCAATAAAAGACCTAAATAACGCCGGCGGCCAGGCCCCTGTAAGCCGCCTAACCGGTACAGAAGTTATAATTGATGGGAAAGTCATCGAACAGGGATTAGCCAAAAGCGGCTTAACACTGCAAAAACTAGAGTTCCAGTTGCTCAGCCTAGGCATCAAAAGTGTTGAAGATGTGATGCTGGCAATGTTTACTCCTGAGGGTAATCTATATGTTGATAAGAAAAACGATGCTTGATTGTAAGGCGATTAACCTATGTATTTTCAGCCATAAAGTAATTAACCCGCAGCTTTATGCTGCGGGTTAATTACTTTATCGGGTATGATTCTTACGAGGAAGAACTCATTAACTCCGATTTTACTTGCTGAATATCGTTTGGTGCAGCAGGAGCAGCCGGCTTGTAATACCCCTTTTGCATAGCAGTTTGAGCAAGCTGATACTGCCGCTGTTCATCCTGGTTTCGCATTTGTTGAAAGGTTGAACGCAATTGAGAGTCGCCTGTTTCAGCAATTACATTAGCATAGGTCGCTAAACTGCCTTTTATCATGGCTAAATAATCATTAAGCATATCTTTATCATTCATGATCTGGCTTGCCTCCTTATTGTAAAAATGACATAAGTTTCTGTTTCGAGCTTCTGGCTGCTGTTGCGTCGGTTTGAAACATTTGCTTGAGCTGTGCATCAGTGCACTGCTGAGCGTATGCTTCCAGTTTATTGGCCACCGTTTCATGACCGCCAATCATGTGTCGTAAATGTTGAAGATCCATTTGATTTAATTGTGCCAATGTTAACACTCCTTTCCATATATTTCACGATTATTATTAATTGAAATATTCTTCATTATTCAGGTAAAATAAGGTAATTCAAATCCCCTGTTTTTGGGCTCAAACCTGACGTGGTTTTTTATGAACCAAGCCACTTCCTAAGCGAGCGGCTTGATAGAATATTCACCGATAATCCGCATAAAATCAATACTGAATATACTTTTTCCAATGACTTAATGTTTTACTTTCTTTATCTAAAGCTGTCTTTCCGGTCTAAGGGTTTATTATTAGTATAAGAATTGGGAAGTGGTGTTATGAAAAGCGATTTCCACACCTTCCGCGGCTATCAACTACTCATTCAGCAACAGCAGGCTTTAACGCCAAGTATGGAAGATTATCTGGAAATGATTTATCGTAACTGTGTAAAAGAAGGTCATGTCCGGATGAACCAGCTTGCCGATCAGCTTAATGTCCGCTCGTCTTCAGTGACGAAAATTGTACAAAAGCTGGCAGAATTAGACTTTCTTATCTATCGTCCCTATGGAATTATACAGTTGACTGAAAAGGGAACCACTATGGGCAAGTTCCTTTTGCAGCGTCATAATATGCTGAAAGACTTTTTAGAAAAACTGGGACTGACAGGTACCTTGCTCCAGGACACCGAAATGCTGGAACATCATGTCAGTTTGGAGCTTCTGAAAACTATCCGAATCTTTTTGTTGTTTTTAGAAAATCAACCGGCTTTTTTACAGGCTTTTACCGAATTTCGCCAAACACTGCCCAAAGCCACGCCGGCTATCGACCTTGACAACTAATACTTAACCCCCTTCTAAACCTCATAGCCGGATAGCTGGCGGTATAATTTACTTTGCTGCACATAACTCCTGCCTTCGGCCGTAATTCGTATCTCATTTGCCTGTAATGCAGCGTATTGGTTTATAACCAGCCGGTCAAGCACCTTGTGGAAGAAAGATGCTTGCCATTGAAGTTGCTCTACAAGGTCATCTGCTTGCTCTTGCCCGCCCCCAGGTTTCCTAGCTTCAAGGGTTAATAGATGAATGAGCAACGCCAGACCGGCAAATTCATATTTTTGCTGACACGACTGCCGGATTACCGCAATAATCCCTTTCCGGGGCGCTGTCATTATTACGGTAAAAAAAATTAACCCAGTCATTGTTGCCATGGAGCCGGCAATCGAGACATCCAGCCAAAAAGATGCCGCATAACCGGTCACCGCACTAAGGATACCGAAAAACACGCTGGCTAAAATCATATGCTGTAGTTTCTCTGTGATAAAATAGGCGGTAGCCGGCGGTCCAACCATTAATGCAACCACTAAGATCGCGCCAACGGCATTAAAAGCTCCTACCGCGGTTACCGAGACCATTGTCATCAGCGAATAGTGGACTATGGCCGGCGAAATTCCCAGAACACCTGCCAGTATTGGATCAAAAGTAACCAGTTTCAATTCTTTGTAAAACAAACCGATATAGCCGAGATTGAGGCTAAGAATGCAGGCCATAACATAGAGTGATTTGGGTCCGATATCAACATTATTTACAACTAACCGGTCAAACGGGGCAAACGCCAGTTCCCCTAGTAATACAGCGTCTGTGTCTAAATGAACGTCACCGGCATAGCGGCTGATGAGCAGCACGCCAATACTAAATAACAGGGGAAATACCAAGCCAATGGATGAATCTTCACTAATTTTTTGGACCTTTTGAATAAATTCGACCAAAAATACGGTCACAAGTCCCATCAAAGCTGCACCGATGAGTAACAAGGGCGAGTTCAAGTCATGCGTGATAAAGAAAGCGATAACAATTCCTAATAAGATGGTATGGCTGATAGCATCACTCATCATCGCCATTTTTCTTAAAATCAGGAATACACCTGGCAGGGAACAAGCGGCAGCGGTTACAATGGCAATATTCAATATTTCCAATTGCGCCTGGTTCATACGAATTCTCTCCTTTTGCTAAGTTTCCGGTATTGGAGTTTGCTTGCAGCCGCTTGCCTGTTTCTGCGAATTTGCGCCATAACCAGCCCCGCCTAGGAGCTGCCAGCAGGGAAATGATTACAATACAGGTCACCACGATAATAATGACCGGCCCTGTAGGAACCCGGGACCCCAGCGAACTGAGCATCGTCCCGATGATGCCGGCGGCTGCACCGAACAATGCCGACAACAAAGTCATAACAGACAAGCGATCTGTCCATTGCCTGGCGGCAACCGCCGGCGAGATCAACATAGCGCTCATCAATACCACCCCGACACTCTGCAAGCCAATGACAATTGACAACACCACCAGCCCGGTCAAAAAAACATCTAACAGCTTTACAGAAAATCCAAGACTTGCAGCATATTCATAGTCAAAGCACAAAATCTTGAATTCTTTCCAGAAAAGCAGCACCAATAGGAGCACAATAGCGGCGATACCCGCCATCATCTGGATATCACGGCTTAGCAGGGTCGCCGCCTGACCGAAAAGAAATTTTTCTAACCCGGCCTGATTCGCGTTGGGCGTTTTCTGAATATAAGTAAGCAGGACCAGGCCAAAGCCAAAAAAGACTGATAGAGTCATTCCCAGGGAAGTGTCATATTTCACCTTGGTATAACGTGAAACGGCTAATACAGCCAATGCAGCCAGCCAGCCTGACACCAAAGCACCAATTAGCAGCAGGGAGGTTGTTTTGGTATTGGTCAAAATAAACGCCAGACAAATACCCGGTAAAGCTGCATGGGAAATCGCATCGCCAATTAAACTGCGTTTACGCAGCACCTCATAAACTCCCAGAGTGCCGCTTAGCAATCCGAATATGGCTGACCCCAGGGCCACCGTCACAAAAGTATAGTCCAGGGTCAGTATGGCGGGTAATGTCATAGTATCACTTCCATTCTTATCTTCTGAACCATAAGTTCAGCAAGAGAGCGGGCAGTCTGCCTGAACCCAGGGCGCTGCGCGCTCCTTGCTGAAATATCCTGTTCCCTGATTTACACCGGGAAACTTTTTTAGGCGTGGGAAACTTTGGGATATGCTAAGACCGATAAGTTAATTTAATGAGGTCGTCGGTAAATACATCCTCAATGGTGCCGCTGGCGATCAGTTTGACATTTAGCAGTGTGACCCAGTCAAAGTATTCCGGCACAGTCTGCAAATCATGGTGCACCACCACAACAGTTTTTCCTTCAGTCCGCAGCTGCTGCAGCAATTTTACAATTGTTTTCTCTGTTTTGGCATCTACGCCTTGAAAGGGTTCATCCATAAAGTAAATTTCTGCATCCTGTGCTAATGCTCTGGCTAAAAAAACGCGTTGTTGCTGGCCCCCGGATAATTGACTTATTTGCCGCTCGGCAAAACTTTCCATGCCAACTTGCTCCAGCGCGCGCATTGCCAGTTGCCGGTCATAGTCCCGCGGACGGCGCAGCCAGCCTAATGAACCATAGCGCCCCATTAGAGTGACATCAAATACACTGGTGGGAAAATCCCAGTCAACACTGCCCCGTTGCGGTACATAGCTGACTTTTTTCCGTTGTTCCTGGTACGGTTTGTTCCAAAAGGAGATTCTCCCTGCCGCCGAACGAACCAGCCCGAGTGCAGTTTTAATCAAAGTTGATTTTCCCGCACCATTAGGCCCCACAATTGCCATCAAAATTCCCGAAGGTATTTCCAGGTTGACATTCCAGATAACCGGCCGCTCCTGATAGGCGACTGTTAAATCTTCTATTTTTAACGCTGCTTCTTGCATAGGACCTCCTATTCCGCTAATAATGCCTTAACTATGGTATTAATGTTGTGCTCAATCGTTCCGGTATAAGTACCTGTCGGAGTGCCTGATTCTCCTAATGAGTCGGAGAATAATTCACCGCCGATTTGCACCTGAAACCCACGCGCCTTTACTGCTTCCTGCAAAGCTTCAATGGTTTTTTTAGGAACAGAAGTCTCTACAAAGATTGCCGCAATTTTGTTTTGTACAATAAAGTCGGCCAACTCCCGCACATCGGCAGTACCGGCTTCCGCTGCCGTGCTGATGCCCTGCAAGCCTTTAACTTCAAAACCGTAAGCCCTGCCAAAATAGTTAAACGCATCATGTGCGGTAATTAACACCCGGGACTGTTCCGGCACCCGTTTCGCTTGCGCCTGCACATAACTATGTAGCGCGTTCAGTTTGCTAATATATGCGGCGGCATTTTGCTCAAACTGCTCTTTATGAGCCGGTTCCAAAGCAATTAAGGCTTCTTTTACTTTTGCCACAGCCAACATCCAGTTTTGTACATCAAACCAGATATGCGGATCGTAGTTTCCGTCAAACTCTTCAGATTCAAGCAATCTGGACTTGTCAAGCGTTTCACCTACCGCCAGCGTAGCAACTCCCGCCTTCTGCATTTGTGCAAACACATCGCTCATCTTCCCCTCTAAATGCAGACCATTATAAATAATTAAACGGGCTTTGCTCATTTTGTTAACATCCCCGGCGCTTGGTTTGTACAGATGAGGGTCGATACCTGCTCCCATCAACCCTTCCACAGTCACATAGTCACCGCCAATGACTTGCACCAAATCGGTTAACATCGTAGTTGTTGTAACGATATGAGGTTTAGCGTGAACAGACTGGGCTGACCGTTGACCATCTGAACCGCAAGCGGCTGTAAATAGCCCAGTAATAAGCAGGAGCACCAATATCCAGATTGTTTTTATTTTCATTGATTACGAACCTCCTCAATTGATATGAAATTTTGTCTTGCAAGGTAATACTTGCAATGATAAGTAGTTAAACGCAACACTCCTTATTGAATATTTGAGCCTGCAGGCCAGTTCTAATCGATACACCGGTAGAATATATTATGCGATTGGCTACAAATGGTTCCCGTGGCTAACATTTTGATAAACTTATTTATTTCCAGAAATACCGTACAGAATTGAAACCCTTTCCAGTAAAAATGTTGCCCATATAAAAAGGGCTGTCGCAAAATGCTTTTTGAAAAAAGCGCTTTGTGGCAGCCTTCTTTTCTTGAGCAGATAAAATCCAGGCGAAAAAGAATGAAAAAGGAAGTTCTTCTTCCGTTTATGGCCATAGCAAAACAGAGGAAGCCCCTTCCCCAATAAAAAGGTCTATTTGTATTTGTCAGACTGCTTTGGGAATATGCAAGTAAGTTCCACAGCGACCACTTCGGATTTTGTTGTGGAGTTTGTTTAGGTTATACCCCATGCACAGCAATAGAAACTCGGTTTGCACCTTGATGCTGCCTCTCATAAGAAAACGCCGGAAGCCCATATCTTCTTTCAGTACACCGAAGGCTCCCTCCACCTGAATCGAGCGGTTCACGCGTAACAAAATACCTTCTTCACTTTGGATGCGCTCCTGCATTTCTTTGCGCTGCCTCAGAAAGGTTTTCGAGACATGCAAATTTTTGCTCCTCTCTTCCAGCGGCTTTTTGCTTGCTCCTTTGATGCATTGCGTTTTATGCTGGCAGCCTGCACACTCTGTGCAAGTGTATACCGTTGTTGTGATGGCATAACCGGCCTTTGATCGAGTCTTTTTTTCATACGCTGCCTGGATGGGATGGCCTCCATAACAGCGGTAGCTGTCGCTTTCGGCATCATATGCCAGATTCTCTCTTCTGCCAATGTCGCTTTTGTACTTGCGGGTTTTGCTAGCCTCGTAAGTAGCCGGTTTGATGAAGGCTGTTTGCCCATTTTCTTCGCACCAGGTATAATTCTCTTCACTCTCAAATCCCGAATCGGCTACCGGCTTGGTATACCCCAGTCCCTGAAGCTTCTTTAGCATGGGGATCAAGCTCTGGCTGTCGCTTCGCTCCTGCGTAATGCTCGCAGCTACAATATATTCGGCATCCACTGCCAAGGTGGCGTTGTATCCTGGTTTTAACTGCCCATTTTTCATATGATCTTCTTTCATTCGCATAAAGGTGGCATCCCGATCTGTTTTTGAAAAGCTGTTTCGTTCCCCGAAGCTGTGGTTGTAGTCGTCATAGCTCTTCTGTCGGGCCAGGTAGTGTTCCACCATTTCTACCGCCCGCTGCAGTTCGCTTTTCCGTTGCCCCTTGCCGTGAACAAAGACAATCTGTTGTTGGGTTTGCAGCGTCTTTAGCCGTTTGCGCAGCTTCTTCAAGCTTTGGGCCTTGATCGTTGAACCGATGGAAAAACGCAGCCCAAATTTCGCTGCCAATGCCGGCAGTTTCTCTTTCATTTTGGCTTGCATCTTTTGTTCCTGGGTTTGTGTCGACTTCTTCCAGACAAATGTGTACCGGTTGGCATTGGCCTCTAGTTTGGTACCGTCAATAAATACACTCGACAATGACAGTTCGCCTGCAGCGGCTAGCTGCTCGACAAGCTGAGCAAACAGGTCATCAAGTACTTCCGTTAGTCGTTCACTTCGAAACCGGGCGATGGTGGCGTGGTCGGGTGCTTTTTCTCGACCCAGCAAATACATGAAGTTAACGTCCCGACGACAAGACTGTTCTAGCTTGCGGCTGGAATAGATGCCGTTCATGTACCCATAGACAAGAACTTTAAATAGACGCTTCGGTGATCTCTCGATTCTCCCCATTCGGGAGTACGTAGTGTACAGTTTGCTATAATCCAGCCTTTCTAACACTGCGCTGAGTAACCGTACCGAGTCATCTTCTGGGATCATCTCGCCGATGTCCATCGGCAAGACTAGTTGATATATATTTGTGTCTGTTGTATAATTTGCTTGTATTTTCATGTTCTTCACAACCTTGACTTTACAACAAAAAAATGGCTCCCGGCTACTGCCGGTTGCCATTTTTTTTGTTTTTCGGGGCTATCTTAGTGCGACAGCCTCTTTTATATCAGGAAGACGGCTGCTTTAGATGTGTAATGACTTATAGGTATAGCCGGACGCTTTCCCTCCCAGTGGCAGAAGGTCGGCGCTATTTACTAGGTAACGCCAGAAGTTCTTGCAGTTTTTTAAGAAAAGCCCCTGCCGCTTTTGAGAACACCTGATGCTTTTTCCATACTATATGCAGGTGTGCCTCTACGCGCGGCTCCAATGGTATAAAGCAGAGACTGCTCTTTTCGGTAGTATTCACCAGCTTGTCCAAGCCTAAGGCATACCCCACGCCTTCCTCAACCATAAGCGCAGCATTATAAATTAGATTATAGGTTGCTATGACATTCAGATTTTCAAGATTATTACCCAGCCATCCCGACAATTCATTACAGGCAAGCGCCTGTCTGGAGCAGATTATTGGTATGTCCCGCAAAGCTTCTGGTTTAATGTGGGCAGAAGCCGCCAACATACTGTCTTTTCTCATAAGCAGCCCCCAGGTGTCTACTGCCGATAGGCTAATATAATCATATTTATCTATTTCTGTGGCTCCAATCAGAACACCAAAGTCCAATAGCCCCTTGTCCATCCGTTCGGTAACATCCTCGGCATTGCCGCTAAATAGGTGATAGCGGATATAAGGATATACCATCTGCATCTGTTTCACAGTTCGGGCAATCAGACGCATGGCATCTGTTTCACCACAGCCAATATAAACATCGCCGCTAATTACTTCATCCGATTGATGCAATTCTGCTTCAGTTTTATCTACTAAGTCGATAATTTCCTGCGCCCGCTTACGAAGCAGCATTCCTTCTTCTGTCAAGGTGATTTTTCTATTCCCACGAATAAGCAAGACTTGACCCAACTTTTTCTCCAAATCCATAAGCTGTTTAGAAAGCGTAGGTTGAGATACATGAAGTGCTTTCGCTGCTCCGGTAATGCTTTCTTCCCTTGCGACCGTCAAGAAATATCGCAACACTCTAAGCTCCATAAATCCACACCCCCAAAGTTCTTAGTGATAGTATACATCTTTCATCCATTCTTGCAAACTATGGGAGTGGATTCTTTATAATTATTTGTTATTCATGCCTTACCAATCTATAATCAATTAAAAAGGTATAATCACCTCATGATGATTGCAGAGTGGAGTTATATACTGTGAATAAACAAAAACTGATAGCAATATTGACCCTTAGGGGCAGCGTGCCCACCAGGACATGCTAAACTGCGAAAATTCGTCACGTAAGCTGCTGGCATAGTCTAGCCCATAGACATCTACCTCTGTATGAATATATCCACTGCCTGTTGTCTAGCTGATAACAGGCAGTGGATATTGTGTTCTCTCTGTAAGTTATTCTGTCGTGCCGCTCTTTTCGCCTTTCAGAATATCAATCAGCTTCATTGCAGCTCGCGATAATTTCTTTTCCTTGTGATATACGACCCAGACACTAAACTCTGGCCGGGGAACATTCGTAAACTCAATTAACGAGCCGTCTGCAAGCAGGTTTTTGACCAGATTTAGCGGCAAGGCACCACATCCCAATCCCTGTAAAATAGAGTTTTTCATGGCTTCCGCATCGTTGTAGACAATGGACGGTTCACTTTTTTTCCGTCCAAGCGTTTTGTCATATAACGAGCGAAATAATCCCCCTGCTTTATAGCCCAACAGAGGATATTCCAAAATGTCCGTGCTGTGCTTGAATTTTTCAGCAACCATTGGATGTACGACCCAAACCAATTGCTCTTTGAAGACTTCAAATCCAGTCAGATAATCCAACGACAGTTCTTTTTGAATAATTCCCAAATCAAAGCGATTTTCCGCAATGCCTTTTGGAACAGTGGCTGCATGAGAGCACATTTCCATAGTAACTGAGCAATGGGGTACTTGTTGTTGAAAGGTCTGGAGATAGGGCGCCAAAATATAATTGACTGTGGTTGTCGAAATGCCAATTTTGATATTCCCCGGATGAGCGCTTAATGCCTTGTGAGCCTCATCATAGATCGCCAATAGCTTTTCCGCGTAAGCAATCAATTCCCGTCCAGCATCAGTAATAAACAGTTTTTTCCCGACCCGGTCAAATAGCATGACGCCAAAGGCTTGCTCTAACGCGCGTATCTGCCCAGTAACCGTTGGCTGGGTAAAGTTCAATTGTTCTGCCGCTTGAGTCATGTTGCCAAGTTTTGCGACCATCAAAAAAGTCTGGAAAAGCTGAATGTCCATATTTCACCTCTTTGTCCCATTAGCCTGTCAGTTTTGCCATCGTAAAACTATGATGGACATAATTCATTATATTCTTCTAAATCCAACTGCTTTCTCCTGCTGGGTAATGTGAATCTGCTTGCTAAGAAAACCTTATTGATTCAATAACGATTGCCAATTTCACAGTTCAATGCAGCAGGACTATACTTTAATCAAGAACAAAGTATTATGAGGAGGAAATGAAAAATGGAAATGCTTATATTTTATTTAATTGCTATTTATATTTCAGCAGTTGAAACCAGCAATGAAAGAAAAGAGTACAAAAATTAACCGTAAAATGAGAAGGTGAGTTAGTTACACGAAAGGCTCCCATCAAAAAAGAACCTTGAAAATTATCATTGATTTCATCCGACTATAAGCATACACTTACAAGCAATAGCTATTGCATGAAGATGATGCATAAGAAGAAGGTGCTTAAAATGTCAGCGATTTATTTACCCAGTTGCAAGTTTACCGCCCACTCCCCGGAAGCCAGCAAGAGAATAAAGAACTATCTCTCAGAGAATTATGATATTCAAATCGGGGGATGTTGCAGGCCCTTTCACAAGCAGCTTACTAGTGATGATACAGTGATTTATATTTGTAATACCTGTTCTGCATTTTGCCTGGAAGACTCTGCTGCGGAAAAAATAATCTCTGTTTGGGAGTTATTAGCAGAAGATACACACTTCTCTTTTCCAGATTACAACCACCGGAAAATGGCTCTGCAGGATTGCTGGCGTAGCTATGACAATGCCGCTCAACAAAAAGCAGTCCGTAGAATCTTACAAAGAATGAACATCAATATCGAAGAATTAGATGAAAACTACAATAAAACAAGATTTTGCGGAGTTTCACTCTATGAGCCGCTGCCTAAACAAAATGGAGAATTTGCCCCAAATCGCTTCATTGAAAATGCTGAAGGCCTTTTTATTCCGCATACAGAAGAGAAACAGGCAGCATTAATGAAAAAACACTGCGATAAAATTAACTCCCACGAAGTTGTCTGTTATTGCACTGCCTGTATAAAAGGCATCAATCTTGGTGAAAAAAATGGCATTCACTTATTAGACCTCATGTTTGGATTAGACCTAAAGCAACTGAGGTCCTTTAACTAGTAAGAAGACCTAAATCCAGGGATAGTATTTATTTTATTTGCACTCTCGACAAAAAGAAAAACCTGAACTTAATCTCTCCGGTGAAAAAGTCTATGAATCCTTAGCAATTAAGAGTTCATAAGCTTTTTCCATTTCCTAACCTTTTTAATATTAGTAAAACCTTCATGAGCTAATTCGTATTTTAGAAATCTTCTCTACCACGCCGGCCAAACCCCATATGACGGCCTGCAAAACAATGCGCGTGCGGCCCATGTCCGTGAAAATCAGGTTGTTCGCCGCCAAGTGTTTCTTTTAACGTAGCAATAATGCGGTCTAGATACCCAGCCAAAATCTCTTGTTCCTCTTTGTTCAAGCTTTGGAACATCTCGTCTGCTGCGAGTTTTTGGGCACGCCGCTGTTCATTCTCTGCAGCCACCTTTGCCCCTTCATCTGTTAACTTGATATCCATGGCGCGCTTGTCTTCAGCTGAGGGTGTGCGGGTGATATAACCGTTTTGTTCCAGTTTAGTCAATAATTCTCCCAAAGATTGTGGTCGTATGCCAAGTAAATACGCGAGTTTCTTTTGGCTCATTTCCGGTTGCATCTTGAGCAAAGACAGAATTCGGCCTTGCCCGCGATAAGGATCATGAAGATGGCTTGCCCCCATCTGATGGTGCTTTTGCATGAATAAACGACTAAGCATGATGAATCTTTCAGTTAAGCTGATATTTTCTTTTTCCATACTTATCTGCTCCTTGTATTTTATTAAGGTACCTTAAATACATAATAAAGGTACCTTAATAATTTGTCAATATCTTTTCCCTGGAAAATAACGTTATAATTAGCTTGCTATATAAAAAAACGCTCATCACAGCTAAAATGGCTGATTGAGCGTTTTGACATATAAATAATTCCTACTATAGCCCCTAGAAAATAGTTTTCTATCCATCGTCTCACATTCCAAATTTACTGGCTAAGTAACCTATTGGAATCTGCCGGAGCATCTGACCGTTCGCTATTGCTATAACTGCGAAGTTGAGACGCAACTGTAATAGTGTAGCTTTCAAACATTGAAGCATATCCCTGTCGCTGACTCATACGATGTTCTGTTTGATTGCGCCATTTACTTACCGCTTCCTCGTTTTCCCAAACAGACAGACTAAGCAGTTTTCCTTCATTTACAAGACTGGCGAAACGCTCTGCACGTATGAATCCTACACTTTTTACAAGCTCATTTTTAAGGTCAGCAGCTAAGGCAAGATACTCATCTATATAACTCTTTTTAACTGTAACTTCAAATAAAACTAATATCACTTACATACACCTTTTTTCTATAAATATTTGCAGTGTGAATGGATTAATAGTTCATCCGGGCCAACTGCATGACTTCATATCAACGCGGCCGTCCATTAGGAAAGGCACACCTTCGGCTTCCAAAAGAGCCTTGCGGATATTTGCATACATGCCGCCTGTAATGGAACCGTCTGCCATAACAACCCGCTGCCACGGCAAATGATCCGGGCAACAACGCATAGCCCAGCCAACCACACGCGCCGCGCGGGGGCGTCCCAGCATCCGGGCAATCTGGCCATAGGATACCACTTTGCCATAAGGTATTTGCTCAACAACGGCGTACACTTGCTGAAAAAACGGATTCGAATTCAAAATTAACTCACCCTCGACTTGTTTATAATTGTTTCATTATAAATTCAATACCCAAAAGACCGGAACACCTTTAGCTTAGTTGCTGCGATTTTCTCGCTGGAAATTACCGTCCATCAACTCTTTTCAACATACCGGGCAATGATGGTCCCGGCAAGCAATGACCATACCGGAGCGCTAATATTTAAAATTGTAATATTCGCCAGAGCAATCATAAAGGCAAAAGTTACACTAAGTTTCATCGATGGCCGGGAAAAACTAATTTGCAGGCTGTTTATATAGACGCCAAGCAATGCAAAACCACCCAGGATTCCAATAAAAGCACTCGGCAAAGCCTGAATCCAGGGAACAAACTTCCACGCAAACAATCCAAAAATAAGAATAATGCTGCCGGAAACAACCGCCCCCATATAACGCGCTTCCTTCGGACCTGCTTCTTCAGCAGCACAGATCGCAGTCATCATTCCTCCGATATTCGCAGACTGACCGCCAAAAATACCGGCAATAACTGAAAAGATACCACTCAAAGTAACAATTCGATTAACTGGGGGATGATAATCATTTTGTTCTAAAGCTCCAAGCCCCACCGCGCAATCATTGCTTAAAATAAGTAATGCCAAGGGAACCGCAACCGAGAGGAAACTAGCCAAGCCAAACTCCGGAACTTGAGCTTGGGGAAATATAAAATCGGTCGCCATTCCTGTATTGCCAAAATTATGGGACAAAAGCAAGAGAATGCTCCCGGTTATAATTGCTGCCAATATTGGCGGAATTCGCGTATTGGCTTTGCTGAAAAACAAAAAAGCCAGTAAGGCACCGCCGCCAACCAACAAGAATTGGCTGGTGGACACAATAAAATTTATCATATATTTAGTAACCATTCCGGCCAGCATCGCTGAAATAATCTCTTTGGGAACATAATCCAATAATTTAGAAAAAGTACCCAACGTCCCTACCGCCAGTATTAATAAACCGGATAAAAGATAAGCGCCGATAAGCTCCGAATAAGTAAATTGACTGGTAACTGTGGCTAAAAAGGCTACTCCGGTAATGGAATGAGCCCCTACGATCGGCATGCGATAGCGTAGCGGCAAAATAATACCAAAAATCCCACCGCCGACATATATCGCAAAAAACCAGAGTATCGTTTGATAGGTTGAAAAATTCCCATTCACCGCCGCCTCTAAAATAATGGCTGGCGGACCGGCGATGGCTAATAATGAAGTAACAATTCCTGCTGCCATATTTCTTGGATTTAAATCGCGTAAAGGGTTACCTCTCTCCGCCTGAGTAACCATCTTAAAAACGTTCAGATATATTCCCCCCCAGAACATTAAAGCATATGTTGTCTCTGCTTAAGTTTTCCCGTATATTCTAACTGGCAGCGAATATCTTCTCCAACTTTGGTTATACATCCTCCTGTATCGTAATTATATAAGGCATACTGTTCAAATACAAGTAACTATGAAAATTGAAGCCGCCGATCGTTCTGCGGCAGCAAAGATTTACACCGGCTACCGCAATGCTTTCCTCCAAACTATCAAAGGCACTCTGACGAAAGATTTGCTGGTCCGGGACGAGGATGTACAGGTTCTGCACGATCAAGACTGCATAAAAAAGCGAACGTGTCACAAAATGTTTTTTAAAACAGCATTTGTGACACGCTCCAACAACCTATTGCCATATAGTATTTTCAAGATTCTAACCCCTGCAGCTGTGTTGCTTATTGCCGTCTCATAGCCTTCCGGCTCTGTCACGGATTAATCTGTCAATTCCGCCTCAGCAGCAAGCTTACGCACCAGCACCCGGGTAATCCGCATGTTATCCACTTCCTCAACTATGAACGTATATTCGTCATAATCGACCTGCTGACCAATCCGAGGCGGCATCTCTACTCGAACCGTCATCCAACCGCCAATCGTATCAACAACCCCTGTATCCAAGTCCATTTCGAACACTTCATTAACTTCATCAATGAGCAGACGCCCATCCACTGAATGAACATTATCTGCCCGCATCTCGACAACCGGCCGCTCTTCATCAAACTCATCCTGGATTTCACCGACGATTTCCTCCAGAATATCCTCGACCGTCACCAAACCGGCTGTACCGCCATATTCATCAATCACAAGCGCAATTTGCGCCTGATTCTTTTGCATCAGCTTGAGCAAGCTGCTGATCGGCATCGTTTCCGGTATAGCCATAATATTTCGTGTTATTTCCCTTAACGCAGGAGTCTCGCCCTTAGCCAGCGCCGCCAGCAAATCCTTGATATGAACAAAACCGATAATATTGTCTTTATCCGGGTCACAAACCGGATAACGGGTAAGTTGCTCGTCCAAAGCCTTGTCCAGGTTGACGGCAAAGGCGTCCTCGGCATAAAGGCAAACCATATCAGTGCGGGGGATCATAACTTCATTCACATGCCTTTCGGCAAAATCGAAAATATTATCGACATACGTAAGTTCTGTCTGATTAATATATCCCTGCTGATGGCTTTCTTCCATCAAAATTCGGATTTCTTCCTCAGTATGGGCAGCTTCATGCTCACTTGCCACTTCAATGCCTACTGCCCGTAAAATCCGGTTGGCAATACTATTTAATACCCAAATTATCGGAAACATCAACTTATAAAATGCGATGAGCGGCACCGACGTCCAGATGGCTACACTGTCGGCCTTTTGAATAGCCAGCGACTTTGGCGCCAATTCACCGAGAATAATATGCAATGCGGTGATGATCGAAAAAGCAATAGCAAAGGCAATAGTGTGAATTATTGCTCCCGATAAGCCGAAGTCTGCCAGCACCGGCTCAATCAAACGGGCAATCGCCGGTTCGCCAATCCAGCCTAAGCCTAGCGATGCCAAGGTAATTCCAAGTTGACAGGCCGATAAATAGGCGTCCAGATTATCAACTAACCGTTTCGCATATTTCGCCCGTGTATTCCCTTCCTGCAGCAGCGTATCAATACGTGTACTGCGTACCTTTACCATAGCGAATTCTGCAGCAACAAAAAAGCCGTTTAGCAGCACTAAAAACATAACCAGAAAAATATTCCATACAACTAATGTTGTATCCAATAAAGCCCAAACTCTCCCTATATCCAGGGAGAATTGGTTCACCTCCTCTTTTTATAAAAGCCTTTTATTAAAAGTTTTCAAACTACACCTCAAGTTCAAAAGAGGGAGTTGCCTTGGCGACTCCCTCTCCTGTCAGCATCCCAGCCGCTTAGCCAATTTCCGCAATTTGTCCGTCCGCCGGGCGGTGGCAGGGTGCGCACTAGATTTGTATTGATGTTTATTATACCGATAATGCCTGCCATTTACAAATCTCCTGTCAGGTTCAGTCAAGCAGCCTGAGACCTTCAGCCGGGAATCCGGCATTCTGGATTGCCGGCTGTCACGCAGGCTCTCTCGGGCTTCGTCAAGCTCGCTTTTTCATAGCTGACCGGCTGGCAAAGATATTCTGTTCACCCGCAGTTCGCCAGATTAGACTACCGTTTATATGGCATATCATTCGGGATAATGATGCACAAAGGTACTAACAAGAAGGCCGGTGACTGCCGCACTGATGACAAAAACGGAAAATGCGGCCTTCCCTGTATTGGACAGGAAGGGCCGCATGATATAAGTAACGCTTTTATTTTCCAAATGGCGAATCGTCCCGGCGGACAAAAAATCCCTGATTATGATTGCAAGCCGGACAGATTTGCGGTGCTCCGGTACCTTTATGGATATGGCCACAGTTTAGGCAGATATATTCGGTGGGAGTTCCGTTTTCAAATAGTTTATTGGTTTGCACCAGCTGTGCATACTGAGCAAAACGCTGGCTATGTACTTTTTCAATCTCTGCGATCAGGTAAAAAGAGTTTGCTATATTGGAAAATCCTTCCTCTTTAGCCTTGTCGCCAAAAGATTTATAAATCGTCTCATACTCGGCAGCTTCGTGCTTGGCAGACAGCTGCAAAAGCTCCAGGATGTTATCCGAATTATCGATAGGATAATTGGCAGTCAGTGAGATTTCCTGCCCATGGAACTCTTTTAAGTGATTATAGAATACCTCAGCATGTTCCTTTTCCTGATTACCGGTGTAATGGAAAAGCCAGTATAAGACCTGAAGGTTTTGTTTTTTTGACTGTCCTGCGGCAAATTCGTAGCGCCGCCACGCTTGGCATTCACCGGCAAAAGCCCGTAAAAGGTTCTCCTTGGTAACGCTGTCCTTTAGTGCAACCATTCTCTTCCTCCTAATTTTGTATATTTATTAGTAGTATTACCAAATTTCTCTGGTTTATAAGAAAAAAGGAATGAATGGTAACCCTCATAAGACAGCATAAATTTATTTTGACACAGCCTTCGGTTTCACTTTGCCGCTCCGTAATAATACGGCAGAAATCACCATAAAAATACAGGCCACCAGTAGAACAACAAAAACATCGTCAAAAGCGAAGATGACCGACTGGCGCTGTACTAAGCCGCTGATCATTGCCATAGCCTTATGCTGAACAATGCCCGGGGAATAGCCGGCTTGCAGCCACACATTATCAAGATAGGTAAACATATGCTGGATTGCTCCCGGAGGAGTCCCCGCCTCCCTGAGCAGTTTTTCCATTCCCACCAGAGTATTCTTTGTGGCAATGGATGTCACGTTGATGTTTTCGGCATTGTGGGCCAGATGGTAGATTCCCCTGTTTTGCATGAGTGTCGACATTATCGCTATGCCAAAAGAACCGGCCAGCTGACGAACGGTATTGCTAAGAGAACTTGCCCGGCTGATCTTGGCCAAGGGCACTGAGTTCATGCCCAGCACCGTCACCGTCATTATCCCGCTGGGAGGCGCTGATCGCCCCGTCAGCGTATAACCTGTCCATCCGCTCATAATTAACTGTCGCATTGTCCAGATTGGCCTTGGCTTGATCGGCGAACGCCCGGGCCTGCTGGATTTCCTGCGGACGGGTACCGTTCACAAGCTGCTCATAGTTGGCTTTCGCCACCGCGAGCGCCGCCTCGGCCTGGGCCTTCTGCGCCAGAATGTCTTGCGGGTCGATGCGGGCCACTGTCTGTCCGGCCTTTACCATATCCCCCTCCGCTACCATTAATTGGGCGACCTTGCCGGTGACCTTGCTGCTAACAGTTACAATCGTACCGCTTACACGCGCATCGTCAGTGCCGACATACCGGGTCGTATAATACCAGTAGCCTCCTCCCGCGAGAATGCCTATCACCACAAATACAACCAACAGACCAATTGTCAGCCTGCGTTTTTTTTCAGTACCAGTTCCATTCTCGCTCATTCCTAGTCCTCCTCATTACTAGTCAGTTAAAACAGGTATTGTCGGTAGTCAGGCACTTCGGAGAAAAAGTTCCTTCCTAATTTAATTCACGAATTTCATAATCATCGCTTTTTAGAACCGGTTGTAGTTCGAATTGCGGCAGTTACATCTGCTAAAAACCTGCTGGCAAATTCTAGTTCATCTTGACTATATGTACTAAAAATTTGCTTAAAAACTTCTTCCGCCTCCTTGTGCGAGATTTCATGAAGTTCAAAAACTTTTCTTCCCAGCGGCTTTAAGCGGTAGTAAATTTCTTTTTGGTTATCTGCCAGGCGATACGCTTCAATCATGTTCTTCTTTATCAGTTTAGCTGCTATCTTGGAAATACCGCCTTTGGTTATATTTAGTTTTTTGGCAATAGCCGTTGTATTGAACATTTCATTGCGTTCAATACAGTCAATGACATGACATTCTGCCAGAGAAACACTTACATTACGCAGTTCTTCATGTCCCTGTTCCAGCAGGTTATTTTCTAAAACTTGCTTCTTATATTCTTCCACATCATTAAAATGATACAGTAAGACTTCGAATTGTTTAATTAGTTTCTGAACTCTCTGTTCTTTATTTTGCATACTCAACCCAACTTTTCAGATGTCAATCTTAATTTAATTTTTATTATACAGTATGTAAATATCCAAAGCCAGCATAATTGTTTCCATGTCAATAAAATTTGGTTGACTCGGAAACAATATCGTTTTATAATAAAATTGTTTCCAAGGAAACCAACATTGTTACAAGGAGCGATGCATAATGAAAATTGATCTGTCAGTTACTGTTACCGAAGAAATTCTACAATTAATGTCAAGTATGACTGCTACTGGTCAAATACCCCCTGTTGTTCAATTCGGACATATCGGCACCCACTTCGACGTGATGAACAAAAAATTTCCGCTGGAGAATACCGAACGAAGAGGAATACTCTTTGATGTCAGCCACGTAAAAGAAAGAGAAATTGAAGCAAGCGATATCAATCTGGACAAAATCACTGAACACGATTTTATTATGTTTTATACCGGCTGCTTACAAGAAAACAAATTCGGAACTGCTGAATATCTCAAAACCCGGCTCGAATTATCTGATGCGCTAATAACCGATCTTGTAAACAAAAAGGTAAGCATGATTGGCATTGATTTCCCAGGTATTCGTAAGCCTGCCGAACATTTCCGGGCCGACCAGTATTGCGCCGATAACGGAGTCTTTGTTATTGAAAATCTGGCAAATCTGGAAATATTGCTGGCAGCAGCCAAAGGCCAGCCATTTTTAGTGCATACTTATCCGGTCAATTATGAAGGACTGACAGGGCTCCCCTGCCGGGTCGTTGCCGAAGTGTAAGACCTCGATGTTAAATATATAACTGAGTTTATCCTGACATTAAAACGCTGTCATTAAAAAACCCGCGAATTTCGCGGGTTGACACCGTATTATCCTATTGCATTTTTTAAGGTTTTAACCTGATGTTTTCTTCCTATGTCTGCGGGAACATCTACCCCATTCCCCACAGCCCATGATCCCAGGCACTGCCTGACTTCACAGGCTGTGTTCTCTTTTCAGCCCAATGCAACACTCCACGTGCACTGAGGTTTCATAAGGCAGGCCACAGCCGCAGCCCAAATAACTGCCAAGATTCCTAAGTTCTTCTCTTGCACTTAAAGTCCCCTCCTGTCCGAAGTACATCTAAACCATAACCAACAGAGCGACCTTGCATGCTTGGTATATAGGTCTACAGGGTGCCAATAGTCATGCCGCAATTTGATAAATCTCATTTACAACAGGCATATTGATGTATTGAACCCTCCTGAAACCAACACTTCTGATACCATTAGATATTGTTTTCCGGTTTCTGTATCCTCTAAGATTCTGATCGTATAAACCCGCTCATCTTGCGAGTAGATAACCTTAAACCGTCGGTTTTTCATTCGGATCACCTCACTATTGAATTTACTCCCATTTAGCAGAAAAACTGACTAATTGGTAATGAACCCAAACACAAGTGCAACACCCAAGCGTACTGCAAAATCATAGATAGCCATACGCCCCCCTTCCCTCCAAAAATTACCTCTTAGCACGGTTTTTGAACAAGTGGCTGTTGTAGCGTTATGTCAGCGTTCTTTTTCTCGCTTGTCTACTACCGCCTCAACGGGTTTTTCTTTGGGTTTCATTCTCCAAAATACAACATTCATCACAATCACAATAATCACGCATACAACCATAGAAGCCCAAAAGCCCATATCAATGCCATACCACTGTGTTGTACCAAAAAGATCCATCCAAATATTATTTAAATCCATTGTTAAGCTCCTTTCTTTTAGAGAAGATCACCGTAGTGCCGGACATATGCCTTCTTTATGCTTGTGGCCAGCGCCATATACAATATGATGCAGGGAATCAAGTAAGCAAAGTATGCGGCCGGCAGCGGCAGAAATCCGAGCGTTGTTCCAAACGAAGTAAACGGAATGACTGTTACGACTCCAACGCCAATTAAGGTGAGCATTGTAAGCGTGGCGGAAGCGCGGCTCTGGATGAACGGGAGCTTCGGTGTCCGGATCATGTGAATAACCAAGGTTTGGCTCCACATGGATTCAACAAACCATCCGGCTTGGAACAGCGCTACATAATTCGCTTGCATCTGTAGTAACTCTGCGCCGGTAAAGTAACTTGCCAGGTCGTTATATAGAATACCGTTGGACACAAACAGCGGGCAGAAAATAAAGCACATAAATGCATAAGTGGTCCAGTCAAATATGGAACTTGTGGGGCCAAGCCACAGCATGAAACTGCCAACAGAAGACGCATCCCACTTCCGGGGTTCCTTCAGAAACTCCTCGTCTACGTTGTCCCAGGGAATAGACGTGCAGGACAAATCGTAGATCAGGTTGAGAAAGATCAATTGCACGCTCATCATCGGCAGAAACGGAAGCAGGGCGGAGGCTGCCAGTACCGAAAACATATTGCCAAAGTTGGAGGACGCCGTCATCTTGATGTATTTATTCATATTGGCATAGGTCCTGCGGCCCTCAATGATGCCTTCCTCCAACACCATGAGATTCTTTTCCAAAAGGATAATGTCTGCGGATTCCTTCGCAATATCTACCGCAGTATCCACAGAAATGCCAACATCAGCGGACTTCATTGCGGCAGCGTCATTGATACCGTCACCTAGGAAGCCAACGGTGTGCCCGTTATTGCGAAGGACGGTCACGATACGAGCCTTCTGGTCCGGGGAAAGCTTTGCAAACACCTCGGTGTGCTCGGCTGCTTTTGCCAGCTCGTCATCATCCATTTTGTCAATATCGGAACCAAGCAGCAGGTTATTGACTCTCAAGCCAACCTGTTTGCAAATAAAGCGGGTTACCTTGTCATTATCTCCGGTCAGAATTTTGGTTCTAACACCATAGTCTTTAAGAGCTTTGATTGCCGCAGAAACGGAATCTTTCGGCGGATCAAGGAAGGCTAGGTATCCGATCAACACCATGTCGTACTCATCTCTTACACCAAATGCCCGAATGGGAGAAGGATTATTTTTTTGGGCAACGGCAATGACCCGCATCCCATCTTCATTAAAACCATCTACCGTTCGCAGGATTTTTTCTTTTAATGCGTCTGTAAGCGGCTCGACTTCACCCTGATATTCTACAAAGGAGCAGATCGAGAGCATTTCCTCCACGGCGCCTTTGGTGACCATCTGTGTTTTACCGCTTTTATCACTGACTACTATGGATAAACGGCGACGGGTAAAATCAAAGGGAATCTCATCAACTTTTGTATAAGCTTCAGACAAATCGATGAGCCTGGGATCGGAAGCCTCCTCCTCCTCTGTTTTGTGGATGATGGCCAAATCCATCAGATTTTTGTAGCCTGTCTGAAAATAACTGTTCAGGTAGGCGTGGCGAAGTACACGGGTATCTTTATTGCCCATCACGTCCATGTGATACTCCAGTACCACACGCTCCTGTGTCAATGTGCCGGTTTTGTCCGTGCAAAGAATATCAATGGCACCAAAATTCTGGATGGAATTCAGGTTCTTCACGATGGTCTTCTTTTGCGACATGGTTACAGCGCCTTTTGCCAGGCAAGTAGTGACAATCATCGGCAACATTTCAGGGGTCAGTCCTACTGCAATGGAAATACCAAACAGGAACGCTTCCAGCCAGTCACCTTTGGTAAGCCCGTTAATAACAAACACAATAGGCACCATAACGAACATAAACCGGATGAGTACCCAGGATACGGCATTTACCCCCTTGGTAAAGCTGGTTTCAACGGCTTCACTTGCAACTGAAGAAGCCATAGAGCCAAACAGGGTATCGTCACCCACAGAAATAATCACTGCGGTGGCGCTGCCGCTGATCACATTAGTCCCCATGAGCACAATATTGGCATACTTAGTAACGGTATCAACTTGATCCTCACAGACGGTATCCACTTTTTCCACAGGTTCGCTTTCGCCGGTCAGGGCTGATTGGCTGATGAACAAATCTTTTGCCTGGATAATTCTTGCATCCGCAGGAATCATATCACCGGCAGAAAGATGAATGATATCACCAACCACCGCATCGACAAGGGGAAGCTCCTGCCTTTTACCGTCCTGGCGATCAACGGTGAAAGTCGTGGTAATCATGCCCAGGAGTTTTTCAGCAGCATTGCCGGATCTTGACTCTTGGACAAAGCGTAAAGTCCCGGAAATAATAACCATAGTCATGATAATGACGACCGTGCGCAGGCTAACATCCTCCGATGCGTTTTGCATAATCGGCAGGGCAATATCCGTGATAGCAGATACAATAGCAAGACAAAATAGGATTGCCGTAAAGGGGTTGATGAACGCACCTGCCAACTTTTGCGACAGTGTTTTTTTCCTTCCGTGGGTCACCTTATTGTTGCCATAGGACATGCGGCTGGCAACGACCTCATTTTCCGAAAGACCGTCCAGAGAGGTATTGAATTTCCGAAAAACATCTTTTAGCTTATTTGTTGCGGCGAAAACTATTGTTTCGTTGGTCCTATCCCTGCGAGCAAGACTATCTGCGATGTTTCCAACCGCCGCTCTGTTTGGATTCTTGTTCATGAGTCTATACCTCCTAATTTGATTACGTAGTTCCCTGGAACAGCCAAAAAGGGCATAAAAAAACCATCGCTATTATGCTTCTCCAGCGCATAACCCGTAAGTTGTTTTGCAAAGTTTCTTCGCATTACGGAAATGCAGCTTATAGAGGAATACATAAACGATGGACAAATTTTTTATGGATGAATGGCGATTTTTCTACTATTCCAATAGTCGAATCGCAGCTTCAGTTATAACGAACCTGTTATAACTTCCACACATATTAATTTGCCTGACCGTTTTGGTTTGTCCCCTACAACTGTAACTGTCCACGAACTCTCATCTCCTTCTATTTCTTGGGCAATATAGCGACTCAAAGGTGCTTTATCCTGTAACTACCTTCAGCTGGGATTCCCCCCACCTGAAACCAAGTTTGCTTTATCAGTATAAATAGAATCAGTACTAAATCCCATGGCTAAACTCTTGCGATTCTCTTGCCAAATAGCAAGAAAAAACGGATTGATTCAGCTGTGCCACAGCAAAAGTCAATCCGTTTTCCTATTCTCTGGCAGTAAACTTATAACCAAATTCTCCAATAGTAAGGATGTATTCCGGCCCATCCGGTTGGGGTAAAAATTAATCTACTCTCCGCTCTTTAGGTCATCCCCCGCAGCTCCCTGCCCTTTCGCCAAACAGACTACACCCAGTAGGATTAAGACGCCGCCCAATACCTTATTGGTTGTCAATGGCTCGTTAAATAGCCAGACGGATAACAGCGTTACACTGGCTATTTCCAAATGCGAAGCGGCAAAAGCAGGGCCCACCGGCGCATATTTAAGCAAAGTCATCCAGGTTACGAAAGAGCCGAGATAACCGCCCAAGGCCAGATAAACCCAAACAGTCTCTAATACTCTAAGAAGCCAGACCGTGTCAAGCTCTACAGGCAGAGCTTGCTCGCCGGCATATTTCATACAGATTTGCGTCAGCGTATCAAAGCAAAGCAATACAAAAAAACCTATAAAGTAAAACCGTTTGCTCATTGTCCCCCCAGCCCCACAACGGCTACGCCCACCGAGATCAGTGTCATGCCGGCCAACCGCCACCCGGTAAGCTGTTCACTAAAAAATATCCGGCCAGCTACCATAATAACGACAATATTAATAGAAGCCAACATGACGCCCACCGACAGCGGGACAAGCGATAAAAAAGCTACCCAGCAAACAAACTCGACAATGTAAAACAAGATACCTACCCAGAGCCAGGGCCCCTTAGCCATGTCTTTCCAATGGCTAAGGCCGCTGTGCTCAGCGCTTTTGACCGCCGCCGCCTTGAAGGACAATTGTCCGATCGTATCGCAGGTAATGTTGGCCAGCCAGACCAAAAGGGCCAATACGCTCATCATAGCCAATTCCTCCGTTTGCTGAGTCCCTGTAGCAACTCCTGGGGCGGGCGCTCCCGGTATTCAGCAGCTTCAAGCAAGGTTTGAAGCTGGCCGGGCTTGCGTTCATGCTGCGCCAATTTTTCTTTTTCCTGCCTGCTGAGTTGTTCGACAAAATAGCGGGCGGTTTCCATGCCAACCTGGCGTCTCTCCTGGTCAATGGTAATCATATGGTAGCTGTCCTCCAGCGCGATCAGACGACTGGGACCGCTGATATGCTCTTTGATATAGATTGCGTTACGGATGCTGGCAATATCATCATCGCGGGCATGGACCAGCAGGGTGGGAATCTTAATTTGGGGAAGATTTACCTTAACCAGGTCCACTAACCGCCACAGCTCGCGCAGCGACCGGCCCGGCGTCCCGGCAAAACCGGCAGCCGCAGGGTCACCGCTTATCATTTGGGCGTGGACTCGCTCGCGCAGCCGCTTGTTTTTGATGCCATAAGGCCAGGCTTCTTCAAAACGGTAACGCTTACCAATGTAAGGGAGCCTTAGGACAAGCGGCAGTAAAAAGCTTAGTCTTGGTATGCTCCAGCCATCCCACCATAAGGTAGTAGAATACAGGCTCAAGGCACGAATACGTCCGGGAAAAGTCTGGGCCAGACGCAGGCTGAGCACAGCTCCGGCCGAGATGCCGCCGGCAAAAATGACGTCAGCGTGCTCAGAAAAAGCGAAGAATGCTTCCTCGACACTTTTTGACCAATCCGCCCAGGTTGTCTGTAAAAGCTCAGCTTCCGCGACACAATGTCCGGCCAGGAGCGGGCAAAAAACGGTAAAGCCATAGGCGTTTAAATCTTTAGCTATGCCTGACAACTCCGTGGGGGTGCCTGTCAGACCATGGACAAGAATAACGCCGACAGGCCCCCCCGGCCACAATAACCCCATTGTTTTTAGTTGGTCTATTGATATAGTCATTGAATAACTTCACCCGCACCAATCATTTCTTCGTTACCCGGTGCAGTACTTGGTCGAGCAAACGGAAAGCCAGATCGATTTCATTCCGGGAAATGTCTAATGACGGTGCGAACGTGATGACGTTTTTATAATAGCCGCCAATGTCGAGAACGAGGCCATATTGACGGCCATCTACTTCCAGGTCGCCCTTCATGGCTTCATCAACAATGCGATCCATCATCGCCTTATCAGGGGTAAAGCCGTCTTCAGCGCAGATTTCGGCCCTAAGGGCCAGGCCTAAGCCATCGACATCGCCAATAATAGCATAACGGGACTTAAGCTCCCTGAGTCCCTCCAGGAAATAACGGCCGCTATCGTTAACGCGGGTTTCATAATCAATTTCTTCCAGCATCCGCACGGTTTCCAAAGCAACAGCCGTACCCAAGGGGTTACTGGCAAACGTGGAATGCGTAGAGCCACAAGGGAAAACATCCGGTGTGATCATTGCTTCTTTAGCCCACAGGCCGGACAGGGGATTTAAACCATTGGTCATCGCTTTGCCGAACACCAGGACATCCGGCGTGACGCCAAAGTTTTCCAGACCCCAGTATTTACCTGTCCGGTAAAAGCCCATCTGAATTTCATCGTCGACCATGAGAATATTATGCTGGTCTAAAATACGCTTTAGCGCCGGGAAGTAGCCATCTGGCGGAATAACGTAGCCGCCTGTTCCCTGAATGCACTCTACATAAAAGGCCGCGTATTCGGCCTCGTGGGCTTTGGGGTCCCATAATCCGTAGTATTCGGTCTCAAAGAGCCTCTCAAGCTGTTGTATACAAAACATATCGCAGCTCTCGCGGCTCAGCTTATAAGGACAGCGGAAACAGTAAGGGAAAGGCACAAATAGCGCCCGCTCGCCGAAATGCCCGTACCGGCGTCGATAACGGTACGACGAGGTAATGCTTGTGGCTCCGAGCGTACGACCATGATAGCCCCCTTCAAAAGCAAGCATGAGACTTTTCCCATGGCAGAAGTTGCGGACTAACTTCAGCGAGTCTTCAACAGCCTGCGAACCGCCGACATTGAAATGGACCCGGCCTTTGACCCGGTGCTTGTTTTCCATATACCGGCACAGTGCCGTTGCCAGCTCTACTTTTTCGCGGTGCAAATATTGTGATGCCAATTGCGGCAATGTGTCGAGCTGTCTTTTCAAAGCATTGTTTAGGCGCTCATTGCCGTAGCCAAAATTGACTGCCGAATACCACATTTGCAGATCGAGGTAAGGCCGGTCGCGGTCGTCGTATACAAAGGAACCCTGACTGTGGACGAAGAGCTTAGGCGGGTCGATGTAGTGGACGGTATCGCCGTAGGAGCAATATGCGGCCTCAGCGGCCAATAAACTATTCTGATTTTTGTTGTCGTTTTTCATTATTAACCTCCTGATTGGGCAAGCTTAGTCTCTGACTCAGAGCTCAAGCGCCGTAGTATTTCGTTGTAGTGAAAAGACTGGCTGTGCTGCAGGCAGTCCAAAATGCGGATAATTTTATAAAAATCGTCGTAAGGCAAATAGTTGAGGCTGTTCTCGCGGCAATAAGCTTCCAGCGACAAGCCCCTTTTCGCTAAAACTAAAGCGGCGCGGGAAGCAAGACAAAAATCTGAACGGCCATCGCCGATTAAAATAACGGGACTTTGGCTGGCGGCGGCTGCACATTTACAGACGCCCGACCCGCAGTTTTCACGACTGTGCGGAAAAGCCAGTTCATACCCGGACTCTATGATCCGCAGCTGATTGGCTATTATCGGAATATCCTGTAGCCCGTGGCGGGCTAAGACATGGCGGATGACATAATCAAGTCCATCGCTGACAACGGTCAGGTCTATTTTTTGCCTGCGGACAAAAGCGATAAATTCTTTGAAGCCTTTGGCCAGCGAAATTTTATCTAAAAAATTATGTAAGTCAGCCAGGTTGAGGTCGAGCATCCCAATTTGTTGGGCCATACATTCGCGGGCCGTTATGTGCCCGGCTACCCATTGCCGCTCTATCTCCTCCCATTCCGGCGAAGCGAAGCGGCTAAGCAGGGCATCGGTTGTATCCATAGACGTAATGGTATTGTCAAAGTCACAGATGATAGAGAATGATCCGGAATTTTTCCAGCTTAAAGAGAGGTTTCTCATATGTTTTTATCCTTTTCCTGTGGTTTGCGGTTTTTGCCTGTCAATACCCGGCTTGTTTTAGCAATTCCAGGATCTCCAGGTTAAAAAGGTGTTGCTGGCTCTGCCATGCCGGTAGTCGGGAAATATCCAATTCCACCTGTGTGTCCAGCCTTGTCAATAGTTTTTTAAAAATACCTTTATACTCATAGTGGGAGATTTCACCGGTGATATCAACACCGGTCAGTTTACCGGCGCAGGCTTGTATCAACTGCGCAAGATGGCGTTTTTCAAACACGCCCTGGTCCCAGTTCGTCCTGATCAGATCCTGACGGAAAACATCCTTATCAATGGATAAATATATCCTGCGGGCTGTGGCCAGACGGTCGGCAAAAGCGGCTAACAGTTCATCGGCGGTCTCCGACCGGCGGCAATATTGCCGCCGGCCGAGCCACCCCAGCCAAGGCGCGTCCGGCCCGATACTCCAATAAGTCAGGCGCCTGGCAAGAAAGGGGGTAAGATAATTCTCCCAGGCATGAGACCAAGTAATATCGGCGGAAGTGATGCCGATGACATGCACATGGCTTACCGCTGGCAGCCGGCAGGCCCAGTATATCCAGGAACCGCAGTGAATGCCAAACGGGTAACGCATATTATCCGGGTGATTGTCACAAACCACTATTTCAAACGCTTCACCACTCGCGGATAGCCTTTTTAAGGGAATCAGCGAAAGATGATGGTAGTCGCCGCTTCCCAGAAACAAACAACCATGCTCTGGCGGCAGGGTCAGGTGCTTTTCCAACCGGCCCAGCTCTCTTAATGAGCAGCCGTACCGGACAGATTCCTGCCAGTCCTGAAGCGGCCGCCGGACCTCACTGTCGGCAACACGTCGTACAGAATTGTCAAGATCAAGTACTAACGCTGGTAATGAGTTCCAACTCATAAGGACGCCAATGCCTTGCGGTCGTTTTCGAACAGGTGGCGCAAGGGGTAGAGCAAACGCCTGAGCAGCGGGTTTTCTATCCATACAAGGTGGCGTGTGAACGTGAACTTAGCCCCTAAGGAAGCTTTGACCTCCGGGTCTGTCCATCCGGCAATGTAACACGTGCACCCCTGTTTTAGGGCCAGTTCAAGGTTATAAAGCCAGCTGATGAAATAGAGGTTAAGCTGGCGCGCCAGCGGATATTTGAAGCCAATATATTTGTCGATTAAGGCGCCGTTATGAACCAGACAAATGTTATAGCCCGCTAAAATGCCATTATGGCGATAGGTGATTACCAGGCCATTAAGCTTTTTATTGTTCAGTATAGCCTTAAAGAAATCACGGCTTAACAGGTCGAATTGAACATGGCTTTGCTGAAATACTTCGAGGTACATAGCATAAAATTCATCTAAAACAGTCTCGCGCACAAAAACCGGATCACCAGTAGGCAGGATGTCGGTTGATAGCGAACCGGCAGCTTTTAGCTTGCGTCGTAAATCCTTCCGTCGCCCTGAGGAAAGACGGCTAAGGTAATCGTCAAGGCTGGAAAAATCAATCGGCACATACGCCAGGGCTTGTCCCTCAAGCTCGAAAAAGCCGCGCCTTATACTTTCCTCCACCAAGCGCTGCGAGTATTCGTTTTCTGCCGCGCTTAACAAGGGCGAATCAACCGGCAGGTCTTTTAAGATAGTGAGCGTCTGCCTGCCTGTAAGCTGACTGGCTAGGGTGTCGAACAGACGGTTAGGAGCAATACCTGACGGCAGCGGCGCGTATTCGGTAATGGTGGTGCCGATAAAGCAGGCAGACCAGTTCAGCCAATCGGACCAATAGCGAAACAACGGCAATTTCTCAACCTTAGCTCGAACATCGTTTTCTAATGTCGTCAGAAGACCAAATCTGGTTTTAAAATAAAACAGACTGTCAGCCGCATAACCGGCTGTAAAACCACGAGGCGGATGATAAAGAAAAAGATCAGGGTAAAAGTCCGGTTCAACTAAGTTGAAATACGAATTATTCATAAAAGGCAATCGTTATACTCATACTTTTTCTCCTTGATCAACGATACTGTATCAGTATAAATAGAATCAATACTAAATCCTATGGCTAAATTCTTGCGATTCTCTTGCAATTTTATTGCCAAATAGCAAAAAAAAACGGATTGCTTTCAGCTGTTCCACAGTGAAAGTCAATCCGTTTTCCTATTCGCGTTCAGTAAACTTATAACCGATTCCCCAAATGGTAAGGATGTATTCCGGCGCATCCGGGTTTGGCTCAATCTTTTTGCGGAGCTTGCGGATAAAGGCCATAATATTACTATCTGCCATGAGATAATCTTCCGCCCAAACCGCCTGGTAAATTTGCTCCTTGGTGAAAACCTCCCCCTTGTTTTTCGCAAGAAAATAGAGAATGTCAAATTCCTTGGGTGTCAAACTGACCTCTATCCCGCTATGCAGCACTTTACGGCTCTTGGGGTGAATTTCCAGGGCCCCGGCATAAATGCCATCATCTACGACATTGACGAAATGTTCTCCCTGACCGGTCATTCCCAGCATGAGGGTAGCCACTTCACCCTCCATCAAATCCGCTAATCCCTGGAGCAGTTCATTGGCATACCTGGATTTGGGATGTAAATCTTGCAGGGTATTATACAGGTATTTAGCAAGGGAGGAATCCATCAGGATAAAGCTTGCATTTTTCTTCAATGTGATTCCTCCTTTCTAAATGAGCTCACCATATTTCGCAACGTAGCTTCGTTTCCATACGGTCGTTAACAACATATAACTGGCAACAACAACAAGCAGGAACCCAAAATACCATAGAGGGAGAACCGTTAAGCCCAGGATATTGACTATAGGGGTAAAGGTAAGCCCCGTGAATAGCAGGATGCCGATAATCGTAATCAGCATAACCGGGGTCGATGGTCTGCTTTGCAGGAAGGGTATTTTTTGCGTTCGCAGCATGTGGATAATCAACACCTGTGTCCACATGGATTCCAGAAACCATCCGGTCTGGAAGAGTGCAATATATTGAAACTGCATGGCCGGATCGGTTAACTGTGTATAGAGCAGCCCGCCGGTAAGCGCAGGACAAAGGACAAAGTATAAAAACAGGAAGGTGATTCCATCAAAGATAGAGCTGATGGGACCAAAAAACCGCATAAAACGTCCCAGCGTTTTACCGGACCATTCCCTGGGAGAGGAAAATACCTCCTGATCAACATGATCCCAAGGCAGCACAATACAAAGGATATCATAAAGCAGGTTCAGAAGCAGAATTTGAATAGCCGCCATCGGTAAAAAGGGCAGGAAGGCGCTGGCGCAAACAATGGAAAGAATATTGCCAAAGTTGGAGCTTGCGGTTATTTTGATATATTTGGACATGTTCGCAAAGGTTTTTCGGCCCTCTAAAATACCTTCCTCAAGTACATTTAAATCTTTCTGCAGCAAAATGACATCGGCTACGTCCTTTGCCGCATCAACGGCGGTATCTACGGAGATGCCTACGTCCGCTTCACAGATCGCAGGAATATCATTCAAGCCATCACCGAGAAAGCCTACAGTATGTCCATTCTCCCGCAAGGCCGTTACAATACGTACTTTTTGGCTGGGGCTTAATTCGGCAAAAACACTCGTTTTTTCTACGGCGTACCGCAGTTCCAAATCGGATAAGCGGTTTACGTCTGCTCCGGTCAGCATATTTTCAGAGGCGATGCCAATTCTGCTGCAAATAGAGATGGCAATTTGCTGATGATCACCTGTCAAGATTTTCGTTTCGACTTGCAGATTCTTGAGCTTGGCAATGGACTGAGCCGCCGATTTTTTCGGCGCATCAAAGAAGGCAAGATACCCCAGCAAAACCATGTTGGCTTCGTCTGTCAGAGATACTGTATTTTGATTGCCTAAGTCTTTTCTCGCTACAGCAATCACCTTCATGCCATCTTCCAGCATTTCATCCACCACCGCGGCGACGCTGCTTCTTCCATCTTCTAAAATAGGGTGGACGGTTCCTTGATACTCAACAAACGTGCAGCGGGAAAAAACCGCCTCCACATCGCCCTTCATAATGAGCTGATGACTTCCGTTATCGTCGGCGATGAGTGTACTGACATATTTGCGGGTATAGTCAAAGGGGATTTCATCCACTTTGGTGTATTGCTTGGCTAAAGTCTCATAGTATTCACTTTTTTGAGGCATATTGCGACATTCCAAAATTGCTTTATCGATGGGATTTTTCACACCCGAGTGGTATAAGCTGTTCAGATAGGCAAAACGAAGCACTTCCTTGCTTTCATTGCCAAGGATGTCCATATAATATTCCAATAATATGTTTACATTGGTCAGCGTTCCCGTTTTGTCCATACATAGAATATCCATGCTTCCAAAAACCTGCATGGCATTGATATCTTTAATGATCGTTTGTTTTTTGAACATGGCAGTACTGCCCTTTGCTAGACAGGCCGTGATTACCATAGGAAGCATTTCCGGGGTCAGTCCGACCGCTACCGATAATGCGAAAAGAAAGGCTTCCGTCCAATTGCCTTGTGTAATGCCCGAAATAATAAAGACGATGGGAACCAAAACAATCATAAACCGGAGCAAAACCCAAGCAATTGAGTTGGCGCCTTTTTCAAAGCTGTTGGAAGTAAGCGCATTTGGCTGAATAAAATTTCCGTACAGTGTTTCTTTGCCAACGGCTAATACGATACCTTCGCCTTTTCCGCTGATCACACCCGTTCCCATAAAGACAAGGTTTTCGTACTGTAAAAAGGCCATTTGCTCCATATAGTCATGCTTTCTGCTGGTTTTTTCCAGGATGCCGCTTTCACCCGTGATGGCGGATTGCGAAACAAACAGATCCATGGTATTTATCAAGCGCATGTCCGCTGGTACGCGATCACCTGCGGCTAAATAGACACGATCACCCACCACCAGGTTTTCGGCAGGTATTTTGATAATGACCCCATCTCTTTTTACATTGATATGGGTATGTACCAGCCGATCTAATTGATCGTAGGCATGTTTAGACCGAATTTCCTGGATAAAACGAACCACACCGCTGATAAGAATAATCACGCTGATAATGATCACCGTTGTGGCATTCTTATTTAAACTGTTTGTATGCCATACATCTGTTATGAAGGATACAATGGCCAGCACGAACAAAATAATGGTGAACGGGTTAATAAAGGCCCGGCGAATTCGAAACCATATGGTGTCCGCTTTTCTGGCAAAAATATTGTTATCCCCATATTTTTTCTTCATGGCCTCAACCTGTTCCAACCGAAGTCCGTTGCGTGTGATACCCAAATCGTTATATAGAGCGGCCGTATCACTATGAGCATATTTTTTCATACGATCGTTTAAGAGGGATGCTTTATTCAAAGTGATACCTCCTTCCCACTTTCATTTCATTGTTTTTTAGTATACCATTACTTTCAGAAATAGTTCATCTATGGGACGAATTGTTTTAAACCTGGCGAGAGATACAGGTGGTGTTATATGCTATTAAGAAAGCCATGTTTCCAAATTAATCAATGTATTTTTATTTTAACATACTGTCTTGAGAAAATTTCTTGCATTTTCTTGCGATTTAAAACAACAAAAAACACCAGGCACAAACCGGCCTGATGTTTTCTTCCTTTGTCTGTGAGAACCTACACCATATTTCCCCTACAGCCACTAAACCCAGTAACTACCTGACTTCACGGGCTGTGTTTTCTTTTCTATCGCTTCAAATACTATACCGATTGCTTCGCGGAAGTCCTGTTCATCTTCCAATGGAACTCCTTGGAAATACAGCATTTTGCAAGATGCATGCCCCTTTCCATCGGCCAAAAAGTTTGTATGCAAACACCGGAACGAGTTTAATGATGATACTTATCTATTGCGGGCATGGGAAACTTAGGATTTTGATAGTTATCAATAAGGAACCGGCTCTGTTCCTGGTCAAATAGTATATTATACTGAACCGTATTAACATACGCATCATAGGCGGAAAACGGGTAAATGGCCACCAGATACAAGAACCATTCCGGCCTAATCGCGGCAATGGCCTGAGGAAAGTTGCCCAAAAGTGTCTGATGGACGGCCGGAAGGAGATGGGCCAGGTATGCCATGCCGAGCCACCAGCTTAGCAAATAAAAGCTGGTAGGGATTCGGTGGCTATAAAGATGACCCAGGCCAGGCATGAGCAAGGACCAAGCTGCCGCCACCCAGGGATTTCGTTTTTCGATGAATCCGATGTCCCAGGTGCCGATTTTAAAGGGAATAATGCCTGAATCCTCTCGTGCGGCAAGGAGTGCATATTTGTTTAAATCAACAGTGAGCTGGTAGCTGCTCCAAGTAGCAAAAAGTTGCAAAGGAACATAAAAAAGCAACCACCTGGTATCGAGAACCTGTTTAACCAACGCAGCTTGACCGGTAAACCCATAGATAATTGCCTGGTTAATATGTCCCATGGAGTTTGCGATGGTCGCCGCGATAATCAACAGAAACCCCTTTATATAACTCCCCATAATGAGGAATCCTAGGCCCGGAAACATTGCTGACCAGAAGGCCGTTATCCAAGGGTTTTTTAGGTGCAGCAGATTAATTGTGAGTTCACTTACAATTCCTTTAGGACGGCGTTGATTTCTTATGGACTCAGATTGCTTCTTTTCCATCGCTTACCGCCCCATTTCCTATCGTATTACGCAGTCGGTCTAACTTGCCTACCCCAAAGGCCATATTGTCCCAAAGCACTTTCTCTACCATTTCGTATTGACTGTTGTCGCAACAAACTGTAAGTATTACTTCTGTATTATTGCACTCCCCGGCTTTGACCCGGTTACGAGCTGATTTTGTCTTCTTGTGCCCAAATATCCTTCCATAAAAGTAATCAAGCAGGAAGCCGATAATGGCTCCGCTCAGTAGCCCTATCAAGCCCCAGATAACTGGCCCCCACTCTAAGACAAAGCCATATATAACGCCTAACTCCATACATATTGCTCCCAGAACCATGGCCCCGTCAAATAAGCTCATTCCATCTGCCCGATGAATGGTATCCAGGACCATTCTTTCCTCAACCCTTTTGTCCAAAGGCACTGCCAAGATATGCTCTCTGGCGATCCCGCGCTTCTCCAGATCGGTTATGGCCAATTCAAGAAAGGCCGAATAGTCAAAAGACGCGTAAACGTACAATTAGAACCCACCTTATATTTATTCTGGTACTGGGAAATTTGCACTTTGATAGTTGTCAATTAAGAATCGCTTCTGTTCTTGCTCGAACAATCTGTTATACTCTATCGTGTTTACATAGGCATCATAAATTGCAAATACGTAAATGGAGGGCAGAAAGAGCAGCCATAAAGGATCAGCTACCGTAGTGGCGCCAGCAAAGTCGCCCATTGCAGTGAGGTACACACAGGGAAAAAGGTTTCCCTTGTAAGCGATTAAACTCCACCACACCAGCGTATAGAAACTGGTAGGAACTCTGTGGGTGTATAAATGACCCAGTCCAGGGAATAAAAGGGATAATGCTATCGCCATCCAAGGCTTTCGCTTATCTAAAAAGGCGACTTCCCAATTGCTGATCTTAAAGGGTATCATGCTGGAATTTTCCCTATCAGCCAAAATGGAATATTTGTTTAGGTCTACAGCAAGCCCGTACCCGTCCCAAATGCAAAAGATGTATATCGGTACATAAAAGAGCAACCAATTGATATCTACTACCTGTTTGGCCATCTCAAAGTGTCCTGTAAAGCTATAAAATATCCCCAAATTTAATTTGGCATTGACATTTATAAAAGCTTCCAGGAATATTAAGATAAAGCCTTTGACATAACTTCCCAGGCTCATGTAAGCATAGCCAAGGTAAGAAGCAGACCACCAGGTTATTACCCACGGCGTTCTAAGGTGGATGAAATTTACAGAAATCGGCTTCACGATTCCTTTTGGGCGACGTCGGTTTCTAATGGATTTGTGCTGTTTTTTTTCAGTCATTCTATACTCTTTCATATTTGCTAGGACTGCTGCCAAACGCCTCGTTATTCGAGGGTTAATGTAATATATTATAAAAACCGATTAAGAATAGGCTGGGTTCATCAGGTCGGCGCCAATAAATTATTCTTAATTTTTCCATTAAAGGAAATTTTTATGCAAACTAACTGACTAGCCGGTGAATTTAAACCGAAGATAAAAAAGACGCAAAGGCTATATACCATTTTAAAACAACAAAAACATCAGGCCCAAAAGCCTGATGTTTTCTTCCTTTGTCTGCGGAAACATAAACCATATTTCTCCGCAGCCCTTAAGCCCAGTCCCCGCCTGGTTTTAAGGGCTGTGTTTTCTTTTCAGCCCAACGCAACACTCCACGTGACTCGTCTGCACAAACATATCCATCGCGGCGTTTACTAATTCCCTTACGGAAAGTAGGAACGCCGTTTTTCCTGCCCGGTTCTGTGTTATAAGCAGAAAAATCCTGTATTGGGAAAATACGCTAAAACATATTGACATTCATCTATATAACAGCATACAATAACACATAGATAAACATCTATGCGAGGTGATTCTATGGAAGATATCTATGTTTGCAATGTCGGGCTTTTCAAAGCACTAGCAGATACTAACCGTTTGATGATTGTTGATATGCTTTCCTGCGGGGAGTTATGTGCCTGTAAAATTTTAGAAAAGTTCAACATCACGCAGCCGACTTTATCCCATCATATGAAAATCCTTTGTGACTCTGGCTTGGTAAAAGGGCGCAAAGAGGGAAAATGGACTTACTATTCGTTAGATGAAAAAGTAGTTGAGGATTTCAAAGCATTTTTAAGCAACATCACCAGTAGCAAGGCAGATTGTATCTGTAACCGTGAGGGAGTCTGTAACTGGAAATGAACTCAAGGAGAGATGTGTTATGAAAAAAATGGCTATCTATGAACCTGCTATGTGTTGTGAAACCGGTATTTGCGGTGTTAGTATCGATCCTGAGCTAATCCGTATATCAACCGTATTGAATGCTCTTAAAAAGAATGGTGTGGAAGTAAAACGGCATAACCTGAGCAATGCACCTATGGAGTTTGTCAATAACAAAGTAATCAATCAATATATCAATGAAAAAGGCCCGGAGGGATTACCGGCAGTCCTACTTGATAACGAAATTATCATAACAGGCCGCTACCCTGCCAATGATGAATTCATTAAACTACTTGGCATCCCTGAAAGCTATTTGAGTGAGCCGAAAACTGCCAATAAGGGTGGTTGCTGCTGCTCTGACGGGAAATGCTGTTAAGAAGTAAAAACCTGAAACCATTAGGGGGCAAGAGTATGCAAGCATTTAATCCGCGTGAGATAGCATTAACAAAATATTTGTTTTACACCGGTAAAGGTGGTGTTGGCAAAACTTCTGTCGCTTGTGCTACAGCAGTAACACTTGCCGATAGCGGTAAAAAGGTCTTACTAATCAGCACCGACCCAGCCTCCAACTTGCAGGATGTATTTGCAACAGAGCTTGACAGTAAGGGTAAACCAATTAAGGAAGTGCCCAACCTGTTTGTCGCAAATCTTGACCCCATCCAAGCAGCGGCAGAATACCGCGAAAGTGTTGTCGCGCCTTATCGCGGCAAACTGCCGGATTCGGTTATCGCCAATATGGAAGAACAATTATCCGGCTCCTGTACGGTGGAGATTGCCGCTTTCAATGAATTTTCTAATTTCATCACAAGCGGAACTACGGAAAAGGAATACGACTATATTATATTTGATACCGCTCCCACCGGGCATACCCTGAGAATGCTGCAACTACCCTCTGCCTGGAGTAATTTCATCAGTGAAAGTACACATGGAGCATCCTGTTTAGGGCAGCTTGCCGGTTTGGAAGACAAAAAGGATATGTATAAAAAAGCAGTGGAAACACTGGCTGACGGCAGCAAAACCACCTTGCTGCTTGTATCCCGCCCCGAAGTCACACCGCTGAAAGAAGCAGAGCGGGCATCCAACGAATTGGCGCAGTTAGGTGTTAATAATCAAGTCTTAATTATTAACGGTGAGCTTAGAGAGCATGATGACACCATTTCCGAAAAGCTATATCAGAAGCAGCAAGCCGCACTAGCGGGGTTGCCTGACGGTCTTAAAACCATCACAGGGTATTCCATACCACTGCGCGCTTACAATATTACAGGTATAGAAAATATCCGCGCCTTTCTGACACAAGACCATGCTGTTGTTAAAAGTGAGAGTGTGAATGCACAATCTATCCCCCGCTTGCAAGCTGTTGTTGATGAATTGGCAGCAACAGGCAAAAAGGTGATTTTCACAATGGGCAAGGGCGGCGTAGGCAAAACAACGGTTGCCGCAGCCATTGCCTTAGGCTTATCTGCCAAGGGGAAAAAAATACATCTTACTACCACAGACCCTGCGGCCCACCTTAAATTTGTGCTTGATGAAAATAGTGGTGTCACTATGAGCTATATTGATGAACAGGAAGAGCTTCGGAAATATCAGCAAGAAGTGTTAGATAAGGCTCGGGAAACCATGTCTGAAGATGATGTTGCCTATGTAGAGGAAGATTTACGTTCTCCCTGCACCCAGGAAATAGCAGTTTTCCGGGCGTTTGCGCAAATTGTTGAAAAGTCCGAAGAACAGGTTGTCGTCATTGATACCGCCCCGACAGGCCATACGCTGCTACTCTTGGACGCAACGCAAAGCTATCACAAGGAAGTAAAACGGACACAGGGAGAAATCCCCGAATCAGTGAAAAACCTGCTGCCCCGCCTGAGGAACGCAGCAGAAACTGAGGTTATTATTACTGCCCTTGCCGAAGCAACCCCTGTATATGAGGCCATGCGGCTGGAAGAAGATTTGAAACGTGCCGGTATTCACAGCAAATGGTGGGTTATTAATGCATCGCTGTATCATTCAGGTACCACCAATGCCTTGCTGAGAGCCAAGGCCAGTAATGAAATCGAGTGGATCAACAAGGTTGACAGTCATACAAACGGCAGCTTTGCCCTAATTGGCTGGAGTGCGGATGAATTGCAAGGCGAAAAGCTGCACGCTTTGTAGATGGTAAACAGGTGAATTCTTGCAAGCTATGGGGGGAATAGGAATGAAGCGGCCAGACATGGTAAGCGGTATTAGGCAGACGAAGGAGAGGGTACACGCATGGATTAGCCAAGATGGCCATATTCAATTACCAATATCGCTGGCCGCGGAACAAGCGGCTCTGGTAGTCAGAACTGCCGATGGCTATAGGATTAGTTTATTGCGTCCAGATGTAAAAAAAGTGTATTTGGAGGTTACAACCAAATGCAACTTTTCCTGTATTACTTGTATCCGCAGTTCCTGGCAGGATGAACTGACCCATATGAGCTGGGAAACCTTCAAAAACATAGTAAATAGCTTAAAAGAGTTGCCGGAGCTGACTACGGTTCACTTTGGTGGTTTTGGTGAGCCGTTAATGCATCCGCAGATTTTTGATATGCTGCAGGCAGTAAAAGAACTTGGCCTAAAGGTCGAGATGATCACAAACGGTTCGTATTTGCGGGAAGAAATTCTCCAGCAGCTTATCGAACTAAAGCTGGATATTCTGTACACTTCATTAGACAGCTCTGACGAGGAAGAATATAACGAAATCCGGCCGGGAGCCAATTTTAAGAGTGTTTATCACAATATCGTCAGATTGCAGGAGCTAAAAAAAGAACAAAAGCTTACTAAACCGGAATTGGGTATTGAGTTTGTGGCAATGAAAAAGAATTTTGCCAGATTGCCGAATTTGATCCGGCTAGCTTGGGAACTGGATGCCCGCCAGGTTATAGTCACCAATTTATTGCCTTATCATGAATCCATGAAAGATGAAATTATTTACGATATTGATGATACCGGGTGCCTGTTCGGTCATAACTCGTTGTTGATGTCGGTTAAAGCACAGATGGCAAATATGAAATTACGGACAGAACGGGACTGCAAGTTTATTCAGGACAAAGCCTTATGCATCAACCATCAAGGATTTATTAGTCCCTGCTATGCTTTAATGCACACCTATCATTGTTATATCTATGGACGAAAAAAACAAATGTATCCGTATTACCTGGGGAATGTAAATAAAAAAAGCCTGGCTGCTGTATGGATGGAGCCAGACTATGTCCAGTTTAGGCAGAAGGTCTGCGATTACGATTTTCCGTCCTGTACAGATTGCAGATTGCTTGATGGCTGCAATTATACGGAAAGCAATGAAATGGATTGCTGGGGCAATCACCTTTCATGTGCTGAGTGCCTCTGGTCCCGACAAATAATTGCTTGTCCTTGACTTAATACTACATTCATTTTATAGAGGCTATCGTTGCGTTGAGAGACAGACAATGATAAGTAAGGTTGTATTGCTGTCATTGGTGCAAAACTGGATAATCGGTCCGGTTTTGATGTTTGCAACTACATTATCGTTTACTGCTGCCAGTAATAAATTTGAACTGTCAATTGCAGTAGCCGTAGCCATTTTCGGTATAAATTCCGGTCAGGCGTTTGCCGCAGTTATTGGGCCGCTGATTGAAGTGCCGGTAATGATTGGTTTAGTTAATGTTGCTCTTCGTTTCCGGAAATATTTTTCAGGCAATAATCAACTAATAAATAACAGATAAAGCAGTGCCTATTTACTACAAGGGGCACAACATGTATGGCGAAACTGAAAATTCCAGCGGCTATTCTTCTATTCTCCCGTTTGCCCTTTAGTCTCTTTTTTGGATTCCATTTGAGAAACCAGGTAAATCAGAAATGCAGTTACTGCTAAGGTACTACAGTCTGCCAACGATACCGTGAGGCAAATGCCATAGCGAGAAGTTGTGTCTTATCCCCCATTTCTGCTAAGCCAATGTGTTTATAGTTTTTACCCATTATTGATTAATGGAACGGTAAGACTCCCCATTGGCATAAGGATAATACCAGGCTGTGATGATCCAAGTTTAGTGAAAGCAATTTTTAACGCTTCCTCCAAATCCTTGGCTGGAGTGAAGAGTAACAGCTTGGCAAGCTCCGGCTCCATGGAAGAAACTAAAATAAATTCGGCTTTTTTCATCAGCCGGGTGACGGCATACGCTTTATGTGCTCCTATCTGGAAATCGGCTTTGACGGCAGTTGCTACCTGCTCTGGTGTTACATATTTCTGCATAGTTTTTTCGTATGCTGCTGATCCGGAACCCTCCGCACATTCACCAAGAATAATCACCACACCGCCCTCACGTACCGCACACCAGGCATTATCCATAGTCTTCTGCAATTGATACACGTTGATATCTTTAGGGTAGCCGCCGCAGGAAGCGATTACCAGATCAGCTTCCTTCCTAACCGGAACTCCATACACTTCATTCACAAACCGGCCCGCAACGGCCTTACCCCAATAGGATTACGGATTGCCGCTTTGACTGACTCCACAGGGTCAGGCAAACTCGGATACTCTTTAATACAAAGTTCATCGATTATTAAATCTGCATCCAGGGTGAAGTGGACTTTCGTCTTACCATACTTATAAGCATATTCCCTGTGCATAATCATTGCCCTCCTGTTTTCATAATTGGTGCCCTGTTCAACTTACCGCCCATTTTTAAAAATATAAATATTAACAAACCCGTTTTCAGACCACTAGGCCGGAAAGCGGGTTTTTATCTGCCTTTTACTGTCTGGGAGAGGTTAAGGAACAGGGTTTAGACGTATTAAAATAATTTAATGAACAGGTCCTCTTAAGTTGAGCATTACTACCCCGATGACAATTAACAAGATACCTATACCGCTGTATAGATCGATGGATTCTTGCCAAATCAAGATAGCCACTAATGCAGTCAAAACCGTTCCTAATCCAGCCCAGATTGCATAGACGATATTTAACGGAATAACAGTCATAGCTTGAGCAACTGCATAAAATGAAGCACTCATTCCTACTATAAAAGCAAGACTAGGATAGAGCTTAGTAAAACCTTCCGAATATTTAAGCATAGATGTTGAAAACACTTCTAGTGCAATAGCTATGCCTAAGAAAACATACCCGTTCATTTTATCTCTCCTTAAGTCAAAAAATTAAATGTTTGCGCCTATCTGTTAGAGAAATTGCTGTTTAAAGGCAAGTTTATGGTTTTATCGCTAAATCATTATGTAATCATATAATTACATATTATTATAACATACTCCTTTTTTATGGGCAGATGGTTTCCAGTTACTGCTTGCATATATTCTCCTGTATGTGATATGATCAAATAGGATTAGAGACATGGTAGCATCCATATGGAGTTACACATTCTAGTCTATTGACGGCTAAAACTGCATAGCCTTTGGAGCTCTGCTTGGATTCAAACGAACCGGGACGGAGGGTTCAGAAAGCTCATGATAATGTCGGTAATTGACCGTCCTTATTTTGTTTTCTATGCCTTTCGGCTTCGGCCGAAAGGCTTTTAATTTTTATAAGGAAACTGTATGGAGGGAAAACTAATTGGTTCCTTCCATGAAAGCTATGGCAGCAGTAAAAAACTTTATCAATAAATAATTATATAAGAAAGGAATTGTTACATATGCAACTTTTTGAAACAAGAGCTGAACTTCGCGCATTTCTGAAAGAGGTACGCCAGCGTCAACAAACGGTTGGGCTTGTACCTACTATGGGAGCCTTACACGAAGGTCACCTTTCCTTAATGCGTACGGCCGCAGCAGAAAATGATAATGTGGTGGCCACTATTTTTGTGAATCCAACGCAATTTGGCCCCAATGAAGATTTTTCCAAATATCCCCGTAGCTTGGAGGAAGATGCCCGATTAGCGGCGGCGGCAGGGGTAACTGCCCTATTCCATCCACCGCTAGAAGAGATTTATCACACAGGCAATGCTACCTGGGTAGAGGTTGTTGGAGGGTTAACAGAAAATCTGTGTGGGCGAACGCGCCCCGGACATTTTCGCGGTGTTACGACAGTGGTCAGCCGCTTGTTTAATATAGTTCAGCCGGACAGGGCCTACTTTGGACAAAAAGATGCTCAACAAGTACAAGTTCTCAAACGAATGACAGAAGACCTTTGCTTTGATATCCAAATTAGAGTATTACCCATCATTCGCGAGAGCGACGGACTGGCTCTGAGTTCACGTAATGCATACTTGTCCGTGGATGAACGACAGGCAGCGTTGGTTTTATCCCGCAGTCTCGAACAAGCCAGACATCTTATTGAGGCCGGTGAGCGCGACACTAAAACTATTGTTGAAACTGTTACTGCTTTTATTCAGCAAGAACCGTTGGCTGTTATCGACTATGTTGAGTTAGTCCATCCCGATGATCTCAGGCCCCGTGAGCGGTTAGAAAAAGCAGGGCTTCTGGCATTGGCAGTTCGCATTGGACAAACCCGCCTGATTGACAATGCTATGCTGGAGGTGGCGACATGTTCTTAACCATGTTTAAATCCAAGATACATCGCGCAACAGTGACAGAAGCTAACCTAAACTATATGGGCAGTATCACTATCGATGAAAATTTATTAGAAGCTGCCGATATTTTGCCAGGCGAAAAAGTACAAGTCGTGAACAATAATAATGGCAACCGTCTGGAAACCTATGTTATTGCCGGCAAAGCGGGGAGCGGCATCATCTGCTTGAATGGGGCTGCCGCCCGGCTGGTACAGCCGGGCGATACTGTCATCATTATCGCTTATGCCATGATGACGAGGGAAATGGCCCTCACCTACCAGCCGCGTGTCGTCATGGTAGACGATAAAAACCGCATCATTAGACTCCGTGGAACGGAGCAGCATGGGGAAACTGCCTAAACTGATGTTTCGGTTTGGCAGCGGAAAATGCTCCCCCTTCCAATGATTCCATAATCCTCCACCGCCCGTGAACCCAGGCACCACCTGGCTTTACGGGCGGTGTTTTCTTTTGATGCGTTTGGACAAAGGTTTACAGCACTGACCAGCCCCGCAAGTGAACGCAGAATCGCAACATACAGAACGCACCGGAGGGATTTTGCAAAACATTGCAGAATATAAAAGCAAGAAAATGGAATATCACACTAGGGGGGCCTCTAATGAATTCCCAAAAAATTTCGAGAATACCAAAAATAGGGTTAACTGTCGAAGAAATCCTGGAGAGCACCACCGACGCCTTTTATGCGGTAGATGCCGACTGGCGCTTGGCGTATATCAACCACAGGATGGAAAAATGGTGGCAACGTCCTCGGGAAGAGCTTCTGGGAACCGTGCTCTGGGACCTTTTTCCGGAGCCTGAGACCGTAGGCTGGAAAATGCATCACCGAGCTGCCTGCGAACGCATTGCGGTCCATTGGAAAGCATACTCTCCCAACCTGAAAGTTTGGGTTGACGCCCACGCTTATCCCACATCAGACGGCGGCATCGCCGTCTTTTTCCAGGATATCACCGAACGCACGCAGGCGGAAGCAGAGCGGGATCAGTTGCTCTCTCAAATTGCGGAGGAGAAGGATTGGTTAAGAGCTATCCTGGGCAGTATTGACGACGAGGTGTGGATTGCCGATACGGCAGGTAAAGTGACATTTTTGAACCCAACTGCCCAAAAGGCGCTTGGTCTGCAGTCCGACGGCATGCCGATAGTAGAGATTGTGAATGTACTGGAGATTTTAGAGCCTGACGGAACACCCCGTCTGCGGGTAAACACGCCTTTGCTCCGGGCGCTCAAAGGCGAGACCATCAACGGCGAGGAAATCATACGGCATTTGAATTCAGGCGAACTGAGGTACCGCAGGTTTAACTGTGCGCCTATAAAGGATCGCCTCGGCAATATCACCGGGGCTGTCGCAATATGCAGGGACATCACCGAAGAAAAGCGAACCGGGCAAAAGCTGAAGGACTGCGACGAACGGCAGATATTCCTTTTAAAATTGAGTGACGCACTGCGTCCATTATCTGCTCCGATTGAAATCCATGGCGCCGTTACCCGCACAGCCATGGACTACTTTGGCGCAGACAGATGCTACTACTGTGAGATCGAGGATGATAACGCAGTCATCCGGCAGGATGCTGCCTGCGGTACTTTGCCGTCGGTTGCCGGTGTATATTCCCTTAGCAACCTCCCTATCCATAAAGCCCTTATAGCTGCCGGCCAGCCTTTTACTGTCCGTGACGTGCATACATCAGAGCTAGTGGATGAGAGTCTCAGGCAGCTCTGTATTCAATTGAAAGTAAATTCCTATCTTAATGTACCGGTGGTAAAGGGCGGGAAGCCTGTTGGAATTCTTTATGTTACACAATGCAGCCCTCGTACCTGGACAAACCCGGAAGTGGAATTGGCTATGGAAATCGCCGAGCGCGCCTGGGCAGCGGTCGAAAGAGTGAGGGCTGAGGAGGCGCTGCGGGATAGCGAAAGAAAATACCGCGATCTTTTTGACTCAATCGATGAAGGGTTCTGCATCATTGAGGTCTTGTTTGACGATAATGATCGCCCGCTTGATTACCGCTTCCTTGAGGTAAACCAGGCTTTCGAACGGCAAACAGGGCTTTTAGACGCTGCAGGTCGTTGCATGCGGGATATGGTTCCAGACAATGAGCAATACTGGTTCGACATTTATGGGCGCATTGCCCTCACCGGTGAATCTACCCGTTTTCAGGAGTCGTCTGTAGCCCTTGGCCGTTTCTACGACATCTACGCCTTCCGGGTCGGGAAGCCTGAACAGCGGCAAGTGGCTATCCTGTTCAACGACATCACCGTGCGCAAACAGATGGAAGAACTTCTGCTACGTCAGTCTGAAGACCGCTTTCAGCAGATATTCCAGAAAAGCCCTGATATAATTACTATTGTCCGTATAAAGGATGGCCAATATATTGATGTCAATCAGGCGTTTGTCGATATTCTTGGATACAGCCGCGAAGAGGTCGTTGGCCGGACACCTGCAGAATTAAATATTGTGGCAGATGATAAGAATTGTATTGCCAACGTAGATGAACCTTCCTGCCAAAAGAGCAAGCTGCAAAACTTCCCGGTGAATTACCGGGCAAAATCCGGTGCAGTCATCAACATGTTATGCTCAACAGATCTCATCAAGCTCGGCGTCGAAGAATGCAGACTAATGATACTAAAGGATATTACCAAAGACAAACAATTGGAAGCCGAGCTACACCGCCTTGACCGGCTGAACACCGTCGGCGAGATGGCTGCCGCCATCGGTCACGAGGTGAGAAACCCCATGACCACGGTGCGCGGCTACCTGCAAATGATGCTCAAGAAAGAATACGCCACATACCGCGAGCAATTAACTACCATGATAGAAGAACTCGACCGGGCCAATACCATTATCAGCGATTTCCTGTCCCTGGCTAAGAACAAGACTGCCAAGATGAAAAAACACAATCTAAATGCTGTCATTAGCGCGTTGGTGCCGCTGCTGCAGGCGGAAGCCCTTCATACCGGCCACCAGCTTACTATCAATGCGGGTAACGTTCCGGATTTTGTCATGGATGCGAAGGAAATCCGGCAACTGCTTCTCAACCTAACCCGCAACGCCTTCGAAGCCATGAAGCCCGGCTGTGAGCTGACCATTACAACCAGCTTTGCGAACGGAAAAGTGGTGCTCTCGGTCCGCGACAGAGGCAAAGGCATACCACAATCAGTGCTGGACAAGCTGGGTACCCCCTTCCTGACTACCAAGGATAACGGCACCGGTTTGGGGCTTGCGGTCTGCTACCGTATCGTCGAGCGGCACGGTGCGAAGATCGATGTGGAGACTTCGCCGGCAGGAACGACTTTTATCATCAGTTTTCCGACTGAAAATTTCCAATAAAGCACTTATAAGATTTCTACATACCCTTCTGTTCCATGCACACGAATTCGCTCTCCATCTTTTATCAGCTTGGTAGCATTTTCTACTCCGACAACTGCCGGTAAGCCATATTCACGGGCGATTACTGCTCCGTGGGTCATCAGTCCACCAACTTCGGTGACTAGTCCTTTTATGGATACAAACAAGGGTGTCCAGCTGGGGTCAGTAAAAGCGGTGACCAATATATCTCCAGCTTCCAGATCAGCAGCTTCCAGATTTAAGATGATACGTGCCCGCCCTTCTATCACTCCGGCAGAAACAGGCAGCCCGATAATAGCTTGGGCGGGGAGATTTTCTCGTTTGTACTTACCTGTGATGATTTCGCCATCAGACGTAATAACACGTGGGGGAGTTAGTTTTTCATATACCTTGTACTCGTCTTTTCGCTGGCTGATGATCGGATAGTTCAGTTTATTGGTGCGTACGGTTTCGCGAAGTTCTTCCAAAGTAAGATAGCAGATATCTTCTTTGTCCTGAATAACGCCTGCTTGCACCAGTTGTTCGGCTTCTTTCAGTAAGGCCTGCTTATAAACGAAATAGCGATTAATCATTCCGTACTTTGGATATTCTCTAAACCCGCTGAAGTTCCGGATCAGGTCGATCATTCGTTTTGTTTCTTCGGCTTTTTGTTCACCATCCGGTAATTGCTTCAATCGGTCTAATAACTCCTGTTCTTTTTTCAAAGCTTCCCTTCGCCCTTGCTCAAATTTCCGCTTGCTGGCATTAGGCTCAAAGTTTTTGATGTTGCTGAGAATCATGGGGACAAGTATAGTTGGCTTTTCACTCCAGCGAGTTTTCGTAATATCGATTTCCCCGACACATCGCATTCCGTATTTATTGAGATAAGCATAGATGGTGTCTTGGGTTGCCTGACCACCATCAAATTTAACTATTTCTTCCAAAAAGTCATCTTCTGTTATATGTTGCAAATACTCGATTATTTCCGGATAAGGACGAATCACATCTGCAACATCCAATAGTTCCAGACCCATTTCCGAAGTAATATTGTTTGATACAGATTGAGAAAGTGTGTCGGCTGCGTTTTTTTCACCTAACCACTTCAGCATGGTTTCATTAATCCATGCTGAAGCTTCCATAGCAGCTATAATCACAGCCAAACTTTGTGAGTCAAATAAAATCTTCTTTAACTGCGGGATATCTTCCAGGATAAAGTCAAATAAATCTGAGCCTGATTTTGTTCGGATATTTCGTTTTAGCTCTGCTATCGATGCTTGACTACGCTTAATCAAATCAAAAACAATGGTCGGATCGTATTCTATTTGTGCAAGAGAACCCGAAGACAGCATATCTTGCTTGTTGTTACCGGAACTTTGGTCTTTGTTATCAGCTGGTGATAATTTTATGAAATCTCCTCGCTCAATTATGGTCATGAGTGCGTCTTTTATGAGCGGATCGGAGTGTCCCATAGCCTCTAATAAAATGTCTCTGCTATCGGATGAAGCCAGATTATCTGTGACATCAACAAACAATCTTCCACCAGCTTTACACATGGGTGCATGAGTCGTTAACAGAAAAAAAGATAATCCCAATGGCTTCATGGGATCGGTCATCATTTGTTGATGACCGACAGATACATAGACGTGATTTTCCTGGGTCTTCGCTTCAGGGATGGGGTATAAAGTGGTGATTGGCCGACTCTGGACAATATAAAAGCTATCATCAGCCAGACTCCATTCAATGTCCTGGGGATGACCGAAATGTTCCTCGATCTTTCTGCCCATGCGCGTGAGACTCAAAATCTGCTCATCTGTCAGCACTTGGCTATTCTGCCGTTCAGGCGGGGTCTCCTGCACTTGCGTACCGCCAGCTTTTAAGGCATAAACAGCCAGCTTCTTGGCGGATATCTTTTTATCGATAACCTTGCCGTTACACACTTTATAGATATCGGCATTCACCAGGCCGGAGACCAAGGCCTCGCCAAGGCCGAAGCCGGCATCAATGGATAACACCTTCCTATTCGAAGTGAGGGGATCGGCAGTAAACAAAATGCCTGCCGCCTGTGGAAAAACCATTTTCTGAACAACCACAGACAGGTGGCCTTTACGGTGGTCGAAGCCGTTTTGAAGGCGGTAAGTTACTGCCCTTTCGGTAAACAGCGATGCCCAGCACTTGCTGATATGCTTTAGGATTGCCTCCTTGCCGATAATGTTCAAATACGTATCCTGCTGGCCGGCAAAGGAGGCTGTCGGTAAATCCTCTGCCGTGGCGCTGGATCGTACTGCATAGGCATCTTTTTCACCAAATCTGGAGAGAAAGCCAGTGATGTCTTCACTAATATCTTTAGGGATGGCTATCGCTTCGATGACTTGGCGAATCCTGACGCTGATTTCAGCGATTCTCTGTCTGTCGTCTGCCTTTAGAAGGGACAATTGATCCAGCAATAGGTTAAACTCAGGCGATTGATCAATTATTCTTTTATACGCTTCGGTAGTAACACAAAAACCATCCGGTACCCGTATCCCCTCAATCCGGGATAACTCCCCCAGGTTAGCGCCCTTGCCACCGACTGCCATAAGCTTTGTTTTATCAATCTCCTGCAAACCAAGCACATACGAATTCGTACAGATTCCCCCTTCGCTGTTTGTTGTCAAAACCAATCAGGCAGCCGCATTTACCAGGCGATAAACGCTTGCAGTCTCTATGAGAGTTATTGTTGCAGACCTGCCAATTCTAGTTTCTGCGCCTTTAATTCACCAACAACTTTTTAACTGTAACAATATCATTACCGGAAACCAATAACGCAAGATTATTAAATATCTTTTGCTCATCCCAATTCCACCATTGAAGCTTTAACAACAGTTCAATCATTTCGTCGCTAAATCTCTTTTTTATCAATCGGGCCGGGTTGCCGCCGACGATCGCATAAGGTTCTACATTTTTTGTTACGGTCGCATTGGCGGCAATAATTGCGCCGTCACCAATCTTAACTCCCGGCATAATCGTAACCTTCTGCCCAATCCATACATCATTGCCGACCACTGTATCCCCTTTAAACGGCAGCTGCTCCACGGCAGGTGCCGCCTTCTCCCAGCCGCCGCCGAAGATATTGAACGGATAGGTTGTAATACCGTCCATACGATGGTTCGCTCCATTCATAATAAAGGTTACACCTTCAGCAACAGCACAGAATTTCCCAATGATTAGTTTATCCCCAAGAAACTCATAATGATGCTGGATACATTCGTAGAAATTCTCGGGAGGGTTTTTGTTGTCACTGTAATACGTATAATCGCCAATCTCCACATTTGGCTTAGCTGGCAGGTTCTTGATATAGCAAACTGTTTTAATATTTTCGTTGGGATATAGCTTGGTTTTATCTGGCGCTATCGGCATATTGGCACTTCCTTTCAATTCGTCTATCTCTTTACGCCATAAAGGGCACCCTGGTTATCCATCAAGCAGTAAGCCCTTGAATAGAGGGCATGTCTTTTGCTTTAATCAGTAATACCATTATAATCCTCCTGTTAAATCGCAGTTTTGTCGCTTACCGCAGGAATATCCTGCGATTTGAACAGGATTATCAAAAGATATAGTATAGCCTGTTACCTCCTAGTATTCTTCATCTCATTCTTGTGTAATCATTTTCTTAATTATCATACACATGCTTATAGTTATCTAGGCAATAAAAAATGCAGGCCACAAGTCCGCAATGCGGGCTTTGGTCTGCATAATCAACGAGAAAAAGACGATCATTCACTTTTTCCTTTATGTCCGCCCACATAATCTGCCCGTTCAAGGAAGGTTCCACCAGCCATCGACCCAGCATAAAAGATCGTTTTTTTGCCAAATCGCTGCCGCAGTTCATCTATTACTCTATCTATAGCATGGTTCTTTTCTGCTCCTGCAAAAAACAGTTCCAACTGCTCATGTCCTTGTGACACGATTTTCCCGGCAGTAATATTTACCGATCGTACCGGTTCACCCTGCCACCGCTCACAAAACTCCTGGCGTGCCGCTTCACTAATGATATCTGTTGAGTGTTCCGGGCGAATCAGTTTAATTCGCGCAGTAAAACCTGACCTGAAATTCCGATCCGAATACCCTATTCCCAAATATATCTCCTGGCATTTTTCCTGGTGCTTACGCAGCCTGGCGCATACATCTCCCACCATTTCCTTGATGATCATTAGAATTTCTGCTTTTACATAATAATCCCGCATTAATATCTGGTTTTTACTATAGGATTTACTTTTCGGCCGTTCCTTCTGGCTAATGATGCTGGCATCCAAGCCCCATGCGTGGTAATATAACTGCAACCCCATTACGCCTAGAGTTTTCTGCAGCCACACCGGATCGGCGTGAGCCAGCCCCTCAATCGTATAAATGCCCATTTGCTTAAGTTTCTTATCATATCCTCTGGATATGCCCCAAAACGCAGTCAGCGGCTGTATTTTCCATACTGTTTGCGGCACCATTTCATACGTCCATTTTGCCATCCACGGCGGACGCTTTTTAGCTTCATTATCCAGGGCCAGCTTTGCCAAAAGCGGATTATCGCCAATGCCTATCGTCACAATAAGACCTAATTCATCCTTTACCGTCTTTAAGATGGCCTCCGCAATCGCTTCCGCCGGTCCAAACAAATTTAGCGATGCGGTAACATCCAATATAGACTCATCAATGCTATAAACGTGCATATCTTCATCTGTTACAAAGCGGCGGAATATATTCTGTATCGCCTGGTTCACATTGATATACAGCGCCATATTTGGCTCTACTACCATTATCGGCGAATGCTTGGGAATTTCAAAGAGTCGATTTCCGGTCTTGATATTATATTCCAATTTAACCCTCGGACTGCTGGCCAGTACAATCGCACCGGCTCTCCTTACATCCGATACTACAGCAATATAGGCTTCCAGTGGGTCAAGCTTCCGTCGCACCGCCTCTACGGACGCAAAGAATGACTTTGCGTCAATGCACAATACGCTCCTGCGGGGAAAACGAGAAAAATCAACGAGCCCCATCGCTTTTGTCTTCTTTCTCTTTCATCTGCTCGTTGTGCTCAGACAGGAGCATTCCCGCCCACTTCACCATACACCGGTCAACGTAAACTATCCGAGCCATCTGCCGGTAAATAGGGATACTCAGTAAATCGATAGTATGATCGCTCATCACAGCCACCTCCATTTACATAATACCAGAACATATGTTCTGTGTAAATGTTGATGGAGTTGTTAATTTTTGCTAAATTGAATGGAAATAAAGCCAGTTAAGATGGTTTCAGCCCGGAAGCCATTGCCTCATAGAAAATACCAAAAGAGTAAATACTTAAAAGAAACGTCTTACACTAAGAGGGCACCTTGGACGATACCGCACTGATATTGGCAAGATTACAATTTGGCCTTACGCTGACATACCATTTCTGGTTTGTGGGGCTTACCCTCGGGTTATCCATCCTAGTAGCCTTGATGGAAACATTTTATGTTCGCCTGGGAGAGCAAAATTACAAGTTAATGGCAAAATTCTGGGGCAAGTTGTTTTTGGTCAACTATGCTGTCGGCATCGCAACCGGCCTTGTCAACGAGTTTCAGTTCGGTATGAACTGGTCAGAATACTCCCGGTTTGTCGGCAGCGTATTTGGGCCGCCTTTGGCGTTTGAAGCCTTAACCGCGTTCTTCGTGGAATCGGTGGCAATTGGAATATGGGTGTACGGCTGGAACAAAGTTTCCCGGCGTGTCCACCTTAGCCTCATCTGGGTGGTGGCGATAGCTGCCAACTATTCGGCGTTCTGGATTCTGTCAGCCAATTCCTTCATGCAGCATCCTGTGGGCTACGTATTTAACAACGGACGCCTGGAACTGAACGATCTGGCAGCGTTTATAACAAATCCGTATCTCTTCTATCAATATTCCCACACCGTTCTATCCGGCCTAGTGCTGGCCGGATATTTTGTTATGGCTGTCAGCGCATACTACCTGCTGCGCAGGGAGCATCTGGACTTATTCCTGCGATCTTTTAAAATAGGTCTGGTATGCGCCATGATATCTACTGTTTCAGTTGTTGGTACCGGTCATTTTTATAATCAGTATCTTGCGCATACCCAGCCCATGAAAATGGCGGCCTCGGAGGCTCTGTGGGAAACCATCGAGCCAACCCCATTCATTTTTTTCGCACTGATCGATGAGAAGAATCGAAGAAATACTTATCAATTAGCGCTGCCGTCAGGACTCTCCGCCTTGGCCTATAATAGTTTAAACGCTCCCGTGACAGGGATGAATGACCTGCAGTCCGAGTTTGTAGAAAGGTACGGTCCAGGATACTATATACCGGCGGTGACGCTTTTATTCTGGAGTTTCCGGGGCATGGTCGCTATCGGCTTCTGGCTGGTTTTTCTTACCGCTCTCAATGCATGGTATTGCCGAAAGCAGCAGCTCGAATGCAGTCCGGTTTTGCTGAAAGCTACGATGTGGAGCCTACCCCTGCCGTACCTGGCTAGCACCCTGGGCTGGATAATGGCTGAGATGGGCAGGCAGCCCTGGCTTGTCTACGGGTTGCAGTTGACGCAGCAAGGCGTCTCTAAGGTCGTGTCTTCGGCGAGTATATGGACCTCTTTACTAGCATACGCGGTAGTATACGCCGGCGTCGCTTTAGCAGCCCTTTATATTGCTCGTAAAATTATCCTTAAAGGCCCTGGCAACGCCCAGGAATAACACAGGTGAATCAATGGATTTAAACACGGTATGTTTTATCATGTTCAGTTTTTTGCTTTTGGGTTATCTGTTATTGGAGGGCTTTGATTACGGCGTTGGCATGCTTCACCCTTTCCTTGGCAAGTCGGAAAGTGAGAAACGAGCAATACTCCAAACCATAGCTCCCGTATGGGAAGGAAATGAAGTCTGGCTAATTGCCGCCGGCGCAGTACTGTTCGCCGGCTTTCCTGACGTTTATGCCACTTTATTCTCCGGGTTATATCTTGCGTTGCTGCTCATCCTCGTGACGTTGATTCTGCGAGGCGTAGCCTTTGAATTTCGTAATCAGGATAACAACCCGGCGTGGCGGAAGTTTTGGGATTGGAGCATATTTCTCGGCAGTATAATACCCGCCTTGCTCTGGGGAATCGCCCTTGCCAACCTGCTGTACGGATTACCCATAGACGGTGAAAAGCAGTATGTGGGTACTTTCGGCGATTTACTAAGCATATATTCACTGACCGGTGGCCTATTTTTCACCCTCCTGTTCCTGCTCCATGGAACAGTTTTCCTCACCCTGCGATTGGATCATCGCTTTACGCCGCAGGTCAGAAAAATCGGTCTCACTACCAGTAAGTACGCAATACTTTTGTCTGCAGGATTCATCCTCCTGTCATTTCTGCGTACCGACCTGACAGCAAAACTTGTTCCTGCCGTGGCCTTGGCCGCACTATTCTTAGCGTTACTTTTTTGCTGCCGGTACTTAAAGGATCACCAATATGTACTCAGTTTTATTTTTAGTACCACTGCAATTATTTCCACTGTTGCTGCCATCTTCACCGGCTTGTTTCCCAGGTTGATTGTGTCCAGCCTGAACCCTGATTGGAGCCTCACTGTTTATAACTCGGCTTCTAACCCTTTAACCTTAAAAATCATGGCTGTCACAATGGCAATCGTGTTACCGGCTGTGCTTGCATTCGAGATTTGGAAATATCACATTTTCAGAGAAAGGGTAAATATCAACAACGCTACTATTGAGTCACATAAGCTATTATGGGAACAATTGCATTGGCAATTACAGCAATTAATAACGCATTCACGTAATCTTATTACTATTATCAAGAAAGGAAAGAAAACCTTAGGTAGTAGTGTGAATAGCCTTGACAAAGTTCCGGAAACAGCAACAGCAAATGAGCTGCAGAAATTCCGGGAGTTAATACGCTACGGTCGTCAAGTGGCACAGCTAGTTGCCAAGATGATAAATAGATTGAGAAACTAAGGGATACTTACTCTTGGCCGCAGTTTCATTAAACCTCTCGAACCAGTTTTTCTACATCATCGATTAATTTTTTCAGGCATGTACATGCCTGTTCTTCTTCGTGTCCAGCTAACGAGAATAAATTTTCTATCCTCCGCCCATACTCAGGCGGTTTGACCTGAAATCCGTCAATCATGCGGACAGCTTTTTTCTCATTGATACAGTACTCACCGTTGAGTGCGAACAGTACCTGGTTAAGACAGGAAACCGAACGGACCAGATGCGCTGCTACATAATACGCATCATGCTTATTTTTGTTCTTATCAGCAAACATATGAGAAAATCCGGCTTCAAACATAAAAAAGCGAATTATTGCCTCCCTCATGTTCTGTGGGTAAGGCTGGGTTTTATTCTGCATCTCCTGTAGTTTCCCATCGCGATCAAAGAGTATTCTGCAAATGGCTAGTTCCCCCATGTACATGGCATTTAGGTAAGCATGAGGATGCCCGGTTTGATAGTGGGCAGTAATCCTGCCTTCCCGACAATCCTCAATAGCCTGCTCCACTCGCAGAATATCCCGCAGAATGAAATCTACATGGCAGCCGTTAATCATAAGCCAGCCACCGCCATTAACCCAGTTTCCCCACGCCCCGGGAGGTGCGATCAAACCGGTCCCGTGTTCACTGTCCAACACCGTAGCTGCCTTGTCCAGAACGGTTAAATCAAGGGTATCGCTATGATAATAGATTCCAATATCAATGTCGGATTCAAGAGTATGAGTTCCTCTTGCTCTTGAACCGCCCAACACAACACCCGCTATCCCCATAATAGGGGTCAGAGTATTGCGAACCGATTGTAATATAGTTTCTATTTGATCCATTTTCATTTACCTCCCAAACAAGCTTCTCAAAGCCTTAAGGACTATGAGAAGCTTGCCAATTACTGTTTAACGGCTATTATATAATTTAAAATTGAACCTACACCGCCAGATAGCGAATATATACATAAACAGTCGCTATAAGTACAGATAGTAACATTATCGGAAAACCTATGAAAAAAAATCGCATAAACGAAATATGGACTCCCTCTTGTGCAGCTAATCCTACCACGATTAGGTTTGCGCTAGCACCAATTAAACTGCCGTTTCCACCAAAACAAGCCCCTAATGCTAAACTCCACCACAAAGGTTCTAAGTTCGCAATTCCCATTAACCCCATGTCCTGAATCATTGGTATCATTGTAGCAACAAATGGGATATTATCCACAAATGCGGAGGCAATTGCACTTAACCACAAAATCAAGATAGCCGTAACCTTAATATCCCCACCGGTAAACGCGATGGCACTTCGAGCCAAACTACTGATAATCCCTGTTTCGATAAGACCAGAGACTACTACAAAAAGACCTACAAAAAAGAAAATTGTACTCCATTCTACCCGGCTAAAAGCATGCTCAAGGTCATGATCGGTTTTACTTGTAAGCAATAACAAGATAAAGGCTCCCCCCAGTGCTACTGTTGCCGACTCCAAATGAAGAAGCTGGTGTAGAAAGAAGCCGAGGATAGTTAGGCTTAAAACTATTAAACTCTGCTTTAGAAGAACTTTGTCTTTTAATTCCTTTTTTTCATCCAAACTCATGAGTCCTGATTTTAACTCCTCTGTAGTCTTAAGCTGCTTACGATATATTAAGAGTAAAATAATCAGGGTTATAATTAAGGTTACCGCTGAAATGAACGCCAAATTATTAATAAACGCCATAAATGAAAGCTCCTTTACCGCACTGCCGATCATAATGTTCGGAGGATCTCCAATTAGAGTAGCCGTACCACCTATATTAGATGCGATAATCTCGGTAATGAGATAAGGTTCAGGATTGACTTTTAACTGCCTAGTGATGCTAAAGGTTACTGGAACCATCAGCAATACAGTTGTGACATTATCAAGAAATGCAGAAGATACAGCGGTAATGATAGCCAATAAAAAAAGAATTTTTAAGGGGTCTCCCTTTGCTTTTTTTGCAGCTACGATAGCTATATATTTGAATAATCCCGTTTCACCTGTTATGGCAACAATAATCATCATACCAGTCAATAAGCCTAATGTATTAAAATCGATATGATGAAGTGCAGTTTCCTGACTAACAACCCCCAAGGCCAACATGATTATGCCACCGATCATTGCTACAATAGTGCGGTGTACCTTCTCAGAAATAATAAATGCATAAGTCAATAAAAATACACTAATTGCCAAGATTGCTTGTTTTTCCATAATTCATCCTCCTGTCTCATTGTTATCATCCCCCAAAAACAAAAAGGAACCCCATTGTGAACAGGCTCCTCCAAAAATCCAAAAGATATTTAATTTTCTAATATATACTATATCATAATGTATAATGAATAGCACATCAAAGGCAATTTAATCATGGATGATTCTTCCTCTCAAACCACATAAAGGCTCCTCCAAGCACTCCTACCAATGCCATCAATAGCGCTCCCCGAAAGCCGAGAACGTAAACTCCTATACCAATACCAATAGCAGTAATTAATGCCCACCATAAAAATTCTAGCATAGCCGCTCACCTCTGTTATTATTTTCCAGAAAAAAAATAATAAGGAGCCTGTTGTTGAACAGACTCCTCCTAGAACCCCAATCAATATTTACTTTTAGATAATTATATCATATCTCACAATAGAAACGCAAGCCTCTTTGCCGGCGTCATGACCTACAAGCTACTACACCCTTGTTCCGGCTCACGATAGCCAAGCAAGGCTGTATAATAAATCACTTAGATAACAACCCTCATAATACTCTTACAACTGTAGTTGTCACAACAACCACAGTTGTAAGAGTAACCTATTTTATACTACCATATACGAGGCAGCCCGTTAGCTTGATAATCATAATCTTTAGCCTGCAACAAGCGAACTGTTTTGCAATGATAATATTCCAGCAGGTACTAGAGACGCTTGGCGACTTTATTCCAAGCTTCTTTATCGAGAAAACTACCATGAGCATTGCTTTCCATCTCTTTAAATAGACTTAAAGGCATACTAAAAGAGAGCAAATCGGCATCAATAACAGGACGAGCGGAAATATCAATCATTCCTACTATTGCATTAGGTTTCTCTTGGGCCGCTTCACTCCAAGGTAATAAGCAGGTTGAGTGGCAGCCTGCCGCAAACGGAATTTTGACGCTACTTTCTGATCGGCCATAATTAGCCAAGACCACCATGGCAGATAACTGATCGGGATTCACATAAAATACAATAACCTCTGGTTTTTCCTTATCTTCGTCTACTTCTGCCAGCGGCTTAAATACCACATACTGTTCAGGTATATCAGTTATCGGCAGGTGATCTACAAAGCTTTGAGCCATTGCCGGTGTCTTTTTATAGGCCTCGCCAGGCGGGTATCCCTCCCCACTTCCTGTAGAAAGAAAATTAGTAATACCGCCTGGAAAGCCACTGTAAAGATTCCCCAACCCTAGTCCAACTCCACCACCTAGACATCCAAAAGTTTTACGGCTAAATACAACTGTCCTGCCTTTAGTCGCTGCTGTAAGCATTGCCGCTACACAACCCCATTTTTGCTCGGCAAATTCGAGTGCTTTCTCAGGCTTTTCATTGGTAAATAAAACAGCTACAGGCGAATAACGAAGCTTTAGCCTACTTGCCAGTTCACTTTTCATAGTCTGTTTTCCTCCTAACATTATGCATACTCTTTCGCAGGGCTGTCCTGACCTTCTAAGAATTATTTCTCCCTTCCTCCCTTTTTATTCGAACCGTTTTGCACAGTGCATCCTATCATCCCCTTTCTATTTAGCTGCAACTTCAAATAACACAAAATAGCATATTAAAATTCATACATTATAATGAATATACTATTTGCAGTTATAGTTGTCATGACAACTATAACTGCAAAAAAAACCTATTTAATATTATAGTAAATTTGATTTAACATATTTTTCAATTCTGTCACTTTATGTTCATCGATTCCTGTTGTTGCTTTATCTAATAGTTCTTTAGCCCTGGGAATTAATTGTTCCCTCACTGCCCACCCTTTGTCAGTCAGAAATATTTGAAAAGCCCTTTTATCTACAGGATGAGGTTTTCGGACAATCAATTCTTTCATTTGTAATTTCTCTAAAATGCGATTTGTATTGGGTTTATCTTTGTCGATTCTGTCTGACAACTCTTTAGGGGTAACACCTTCTTGTTCCCATAAACAATTAAGTATGGCCCATTGCTCTGGTGTAACATCATATTCTTTGAGTCGTTGCAGCAATTCATTTTTGAGTTTTGCATTCGTCTTATTTAAGATAAACCCCAAGGAGTCATTCAATTTAAATTCCATTTATACCACCATTATGATTGTTGTGACAACTATATTATACTTATTTAACAATTTTTAGTCAACATGTACCTAATTTCCAGCTATGAGAGCTGATGATGCGCTACAGCTTGTCCGCGCTATACTGCCGCACCGGCACGCCTTGGACACGTTGTTGTTGACATGCCGCTTTTATTCTTCCTTATCGGTAAAAAAGGTATCAATCATTTTCTCTGCCAGACGTTTCGAAGCATTGGCCTGAGCAACCAGCATCAAGATGATTAAAAGAAGCTCAGCCGCATTCCGGTTAGTTGTTTCTATAGCAGCTGTTTTGCTCTCTATATATTTGACTTTTTCCTCAAAAGTATCGTAGAATTCTGCGAACTGTTCCTTTCTTAACTCCAGGAAGGTTATGTATATCTCTTGGAGAGGAATAACATCATCATCAGGGGTATTAATATCGTTCAAAATAGGGGCAAAGATTTTTTTGATATCACTAATTGAAAGAATGCTTTTTAATTGGGAAATCAATATTAGAAGCATAATATGCTGTCTTCCATATTTTCGATTTTGAGGCGGTATCAACAGTTGATCTTTGGTATAATTGTTGATCATGGTTTTTGTTAGACCCTTGTCAGCTGACTCTCTTTTTAGCCAATAAAGCCTATTGTTAAGAAACTCTAATAGCTGGTCCATATAAAGATTTATATCAGGGATATCGTCCACCTGAATATCTTCGGTCAGGCCAAGACTTTCGATGATCGTTTGTATGGTTTCCTTGTTATATTCCATGATTATATCCATTCCTTTCGCTCCGTTCCAGGCACAAAACAGAATAAAATCCCTATTTGTTTTGGGGAACCAGTCTGTAGATACACACCGGGTGTTAGACGGCCCCTAATTAAAAATATATTCCATATAACCTTCTCTATGACACGAATAAAGCGATTAACTGCTATTATGCAAAATGATATGCAGTAGTTTCTTGTTTTAGAAACTACTGCATATCATTTTGTTTACTATGTTACCCGGTATGTCGCACGTTGGTTTTGTATATACAATGTTTCGTGTTTTATTATCCATTATATATATATTAGTTAAACAAAAAAACGAAACGAAAAAGAGAGTAATTTAAAGATAACATGTGTTTTTGGCGAAATACAGTCACTTTGGCTAGTTACTGTGAATACTATATCACGACAGAACGAATTATCAATGCTAGCGCAAACTTAGCGGAAATTTAAATTGAAAGGGAGAGAACATCTTTGGTTAAAGTGGGATTTATCATTTGTCCGCACTGTAGCGACATGACTTGGGAAACAAAAGAGTTTGCAGCAGTAAAAACAGGAGCGGGTGCATTTAGAAATTTAGGCCCGGCTGCAGTAGTTGGCTGTATTGCCTGCGCTGGGTGTCCAGGCAAGCAAGTAGTAAATAGAGCTAAATTATTGATAAAATGTGGCGCCGATATAATTGCGATGTCCTCTTGCATGAGCAGTACCACCGCGGATAAAAATGCCTGTCCTTATTATGAGCATATCCTGGAAGAACTGTCTAAAAAGTTAAGAACGACGATTGTTATTGACTGCCGTAATGGCGCTGGCGCTTAACCTGTCAGTAAACACACAGATTTCATAAATGGAGGTATCTACGTGAGTATAGAGGAAATAGTCTTATTAATTGCCGTAACTGCCGGTTTGATAGGGGCAACGATTTATCGCAGCAACAAAATGCTTGGGAAACTAAAAATCACGAATACGGATAGCAAGAAAAAAGATTCGAACCGCTGAAGTGATCCTAACTAAAAAGTTAAACAAAGTCTTTATCGGTTTGGCAAAATACATGGCGAATAAATCACCCGGCGTCCAGAGTGCCAAATCCCCAACCGTGTAACCGGTCTGCACATCCCATTCTTTCTTATTCTGTCTCCTATTTCAAGTGACTATATTCTTCATCACTGACCGCTTCCAGCCATTCATTGGCGGTCTCATCTCCCGGCACTTCCACTGCAAGATGGGCAAACCAGCTATCTTTGGCCGCGCCATGCCAGTGTTTGACACTGACACGGATGTTTACTACATCTCCGGGCCCTAGTTCCTGCGCCGGCTTCCCCCACTCCTGATACCAGCCTCTGCCGGCAGTGCAAAGCAAAATCTGTCCGCCGCCTTTTGCAGCCCGATGAATATGCCAGTTGTTGCGACAGCCCGGCTCAAAGGTCACATTGCCGATCACAACATCGCTTGTGGACAGCATATTCAAATAACTCTGTCCAACAAAATACCGGGCATACGCTTCATTCTTTTCCCCCATAGGAAATACGCTCAACTCTGCTGGTTTCATCTTATTGGGTTCTCCTCCTGCTCTTGCGTGTTCTGTACTATAATCGGCATGTGGTTTCACCGCCTTATGGTGATAGGATAGCACTTGGAGTTAGCACCAAGTCAAGCATTTTATAGAAATTTTACCGTAAAATGAAAAGGTAACTTCGTGATGGGCCCTATTGGTAGGCGTTGTATGGCTCGGGGGAAAATGGCGCTGGAACCATCTGGCAGGGCTTTTAGTAGCAGGCATCGGGATGGCAATTATCGCTTCTCAACAGGGCGGTGAGATGACGACAGCCGGATTTTGGCTGGTTACAGCCGCCGCTGCTTGCTGGGGTGTGGGCAATGTCATCATGCGCCGGGCTACTCAAGGTGTACCGGCTTTTCCTATGCTGTCGCTGATTGTTTGGATGGGTTTTTTAGCTATTCTTCCGTTAGCGGTATTGTCGTTGCTGCTGGAAGGCTACGATTCCTGGCTGTCAGCCTGGCAGGCACCTACCTGGACAGGCATTGGCTCGCTTATTTATTTGGCTTTGGTGGCTAATCTGGTTGGATATGGACTATGGGGAAAACTGCTTTCCTGGAATATAGGCAAAAAGTCTGAAACCTCCTGTTGATGCCGATGCCAGTTCCTCATTGTTCAAAGCCTATGAAGTTAGGTGCCACCTGCTTCATAGGCTTTATTCCCCTCTTACCTGGCCGCATTACGAGCAGTTTGGTTATGTCAGTGAATAAATGCCTCCATGATAGCAATAATAGGTCTTGGCTTTCATTGCAAGTAATTTCTCCATTGATTCTGCGGCCTGTTCAATATCCAATGTAAATTGAGGGTTTGCGATAACAGGCAAGCCATTCTCTAAAGCAATGGCATCACCGGTTATAACAATCGAAGCTTCTTCCATGAACAGCGAAATATGTCCGGGCGTATGCCCTGGGGTTGCAATAACTTGGCAACCTCCGCACCAATTCAAGTACTCCCCATCATGTAACATTCTGTCTACATGAACCGGCTCAACCCTGCGAAGCATCTTACAAAATGCCTTTCCAAACGCCTGCTGGTCGGGTGGAAGGGTCATTTGCATTTCTTCTGCCTGACACAACCGCAGCGGTTTTTCCTGTGCGGAAATAAAGAGTGCTTCCTCCGCTGAACTGTATATTTGCAGTTTGGATTCACTCTTTTCAATGCGGCAGCCGCTCCTATATGGTCGTGGTCATGATGGGTCAGGACAAGTCCTGTCAGTTGCTGTAGCGAAATTCCATGTAACAGCAATTCCTGATCAAGCATGGGGCACGAACCAATGAATCCGCCATCAACCAATATAATATTCTGCTGATCCCACAGCAGAGTGGGGTGTATCGTGTTTTGAGTATCGCCAAATGGCATAGTTATGGTCAGCGGCAGAATTTTGTATCGCATTTTACGGATTTTCTTTGCCATAAATAGTCTCAATCTCCTTTCGATTAACGCCACAACCTTACTGAAAGGCCTTCATCCGTCTTATCGTCAGCATGTGCTGCGATTTTGTACGTATAAGTATTTGTGCTCCGTTTTGTTTCCATTCAGATGAATCCATCCAGCAGACTGCCGCCACTCAAGGTAATAATGGAAATCAAAGTTATTTTCCCCCTGACAAAGTGTAGATGACAAAAAAGGAGCGTCCCCTATTGTCTCTATTGTCTATAACGAACAGGCACGCAGGACAAATTCCTGCGTGCCTGTTCGTTATAGTTACTGCTTACGGCTTGCAAATAATTTCGGCGATATAGGTATCAAAGATATTGGCGGCATGGGCCGGACGTATGACCACCGCTGCATCAGCGCCTCGTCCGGTACCGCCAATGGCAATGATATCTTCACCATAGGGGATCAGTCCGGCATCCAGCGCCATAACAGCAATCTCTACAGTAACTTTAACTCCCTGCCCAAACATTCTCAGCGTATTGGCCATAATTTCCACTGGATATGCCCCGCCGAACTTCCGGCTAATACCCCGTTCCGCCCCGGACAGTACATGGGTGGTTGTTAGTACTTTTACATTTTTACTCACTAATAGTTCACGCTGCTCGGCAGACAATTCATTAACACCCGGCTCCTTAAAGCCATTGGCATGGGTAACGCAGACCACGTTTTCAACTTTTCCTGCCAGCAATTGAGCGGTTTTGCCGGTGTTGGAGGCTACAACAACGGACTTGATGCCATACTCTTTTGCTTTACTCAAGGCCAATTCCACCGTTTTCTCAGTATGGGCGTCACCTGCAGATTTCCAATACATGCTCATCACTCCTCTACATCAATACGTTCAATTTTAAAAATGACGGGACGAGTGCCGTCGTTACAACAGGCAATCATCATCTTTTCGTCATTTGTCCAGCCTTTCATAATCGACCCGCCCTGCAATGCTGCATATACATAACGGCTGATGGCATCCCATGCCTCTGAGCAGAATTTTCCATGCAGCATCCGGAAGAAATCATTGCCTTCCAGCAGAAACTCTTGACCTTCTTCAAAAAAAGGACATTTTCCCGACCGGGGATCAGCCAAATACTGTTCCTGCAAATCTTGATAGCATTCCTTGCGCAGTACGGTTATCTTACATTTGTGTTCCATGCTCATGCTCTCCTGACGTTTATTGCCGAACAGTTGCGCCCGGCTATGTACCACATAGGAAACGCTATTACTCAGCTTCCGGAGTAGGCTTAGAGGATTGATTGCCCCATTTCGCAACAAAATAAATTAGGGCTATGAGTACAGCAATAAATAAGCTAACCCGCGTAACACTTAAATATTCTCTCGGCAGGGCATCATAAAGCCCGAGTATCCCAAAGAAAATAAAAATTAACGAAGCTCCCCATTTTACTATGCGCTCAGGAATTTGTTTGCCAAGTACAACGCCGATGAGAATACCTATTGCATTTGCAATCATCATCCCAATTGTTGTTCCCATCCATACCGGAACTATCTCATTGGGGAATTTAGCCGCCAACGCAATAGTTGCCAGTTGTGTCTTATCTCCCATCTCTGCGATAAAGAAGGCTACGGTAACCGTCCAAAACGGACTCATTGAACGTTCCCGGTCTTCTCCTTCAAGTTGATCTCCCCTGATTGTCCAAAGCCCAAACACAATAAATGATAGTGAGGCGATAATTTGGACAGTGCTCATCGGAACGTAGTTGGTAATATAGCTTCCTACTACTACAGCAAATAAATGGTTCAATACTGTCGCAACAAAAACACCACACAATACCGTCTGCCAGCGGTATCTTGTCGCAAAGGCCATCCCCAGTAATTGTGTTTTATCGCCCATTTCCGCCAGTACAACAAAGAGCGATGCTGTGATAAAAGCCTCCATGCTTATCCTCCTTTTTTACATACAAAAAACTTCGATACAACTATACCGAAGGTCTTCATAGAAATAAAAAAGGAGACACTTCTAGTATAGTTGCAAACTATACTAAAGGTCTCGCTAATTGGCTTGTACCAACAATAAGGCCAGGCTATTGCCAGTGTGTTGACCCTATCTCGCTAGCTACTCCCCTTTAGGAATGTTAAATTATTCTAATAATAGCATATCCAGTTATACTTGTCAAATCGCCAAACCTTCAATTACACTCAACAAGACTATTGGTTCCAAGCAATTAATGGTATACTTAACTTGTAAACTTTGACAAGCCAACAATCCATCTTATCCGGTCTGCCTGCTGCGGCAAGTGGCGGCAACCGCTATAAAAACTACCGAAAGGAGCTAGTTTTATTGATATGATGAACCGTAATCCGATGCTTGCCGGAATGGACGCCTGCCCTCCGTCAATCCGGGTGATGGAAAAACTGCTCAAGGTTGTACAGCAGCTCTCCGCCACACACGATTTGCAATCTGTTATGGATATTGTCCGTCATTCGGTACGCCAACTTACCGGCTCCGACGGAGCGACTTTCGTTTTGCGCGACGGCAATTTTTGTTATTACGCGGAGGAAGACGCGATCAGTCCGCTGTGGAAGGGCCTACGCTTTCCAATGGAAATCTGCATCAGCGGCTGGGTTATGCAAAACCGTCAGCCCGCTATTATTGAGGATATTTTTGAAGACAAACGCATACCTATCGGCGTATACCAAAAAACGTTCGTGCGCAGCCTGGCCATGGTTCCGATTAAGTCCAATGATCCTGTCGGGGCTATCGGCTGCTATTGGTCGGAATCCCGCACTCCTACGCTGGAGGAAGTCGAAGTGCTGCAGGTGCTGGCCGACACAGCAGCCATTGCCATTGATAACATCGGCTATCGTGAAAATATCGCCAGTCAGGCCCGGCAATTGGAAGAAGCCATTGACGGAACACTGCTTGCCGTAGCTAGTATGGTGGAACTGAAAGATCCCTATACGTCCGGCCATCAGCGGCGTGTAGGCATTATTGCCTTTGACATCGCCCGCGAGATGGGCTGGGACATCAAACGTTGTGAAGCCTTGCGCCGTGCAGCCATTGTCCACGATATCGGCAAAATCGGCATTCCCGGCGAACTGCTTGCCAAACCGGCCAAATTGACCGCACCGGAATTTGCCTTGATCCAAACGCATGCTCAAATGAGCTATGATATATTGAAGGAAATTAAGCTTCTGCTGCCGATAGCAGAAATTATCTGCCAACATCACGAGCGCCTGGACGGCAGCGGCTATCCGCACGGCCTGACCGCGGAGCATATCCTGCCAGAGGCCAGGATCGTGACTGTCGCTGATGTGTTTGAGGCAATGACTTCTCACCGGCCCTACCGTCCGTCACTGGGTCTGGAGGCTGCTCTCGATGAGCTTACCCGCCATAGCGGCACGCTGTACGATGCCGCTGCTGTCGCCGCCCTGGTACGGCTGATCAAGGAGAAAAACTACCAACCCCCGCAGTAGCGTTCACTGCGAGACGGGTTACGGATAATCCAATGTGTCAAAAATACTTAGTATAATGAATTAAGCATTGGAGGTGTTTTAAATGAAAGCAATGATAATTCGTAAGTATGGCGGTCCGGAAGTATTTGAAGTCGCAGAGGTGGACAAGCCTGAACCAATCCCGGGGCATGTAGTATTGAAGGTAGCTGCTAGTAGTATTAACCCGCTAGAAACGAAAATTCGCTCAGGTTTGGCTGCTGCTATCGGACCTCAATTACCCGCTATTCTTAATGCGGATGTTTCAGGTGAGATTGTAGCTGTTGGCGAAGCAGCAGGTCAATGGAAAGTTGGTGATCAAGTATTCGGCTGTACTGGTGGAGTTGGGAATTTACAAGGAGCATTGGCTGAATTTATGCTAGCAGATGCTAATTTAATTGCGAAAAAGCCTACTTGCATTGATCACTACACGGCAGCATTATTTCCGTTAGTCACTATAACTGCCTGGGAAGGAATTATGGAAAAATCCTTGGCGAAACCAGGAGAAAAATTATTGATACATGGTGCTGCCGGAGGAGTTGGACATATAGCTGTACAATTAGCAAAGCAACAAGGTGCAATTGTTTATGGTACGGTTTTAAATCAAGAGCAAGCCGATGTAGCGAAAGCCTTTGGTGCGGACCATGTTATTTTTTCTAATACTGAGTCTGTTGAAAACTATGTAGAGAAATATACAGACGGTAGAGGATTTGATGCGATATTCGATCCAGTAGGGGGAAATAATTTAACTAACAGTTTCAAAGCAGCAAAATTAAAGGGTGTAATCTGCACTACTAACGCCAGAGCCACTCTGGATATTGGACCGATGCATGCGAAAGCCCTGACTTTACATGCTCTATTGATGACCGTACCTATGCTTTTCAATATTGAGCGTGAGCGACATGGCAGGATACTGGACCATATAAGTAATTTAATCGAACAGGGAAAATTGCGTATCAAGAGAGATAAACAACAGTTTACTTTTGAAGAGATTACTAAGGCTCATGAGTATTTGGAAGCCGGTAAGGCTATCGGAAAAATATCATTGGTAAACTCGTTTAATCCTCTCTCTTAAATCAACGATAAAGCAAGTAATATTGCGGATGCTCTAAAGGTAGATGTCGCTGCATTTTTTAATCCCATCGATATAGCAATCCGGGGTAGAATTCTTTTCCCCCTCATTGATCCAAATAGCCACCATTGGTGAAACATCATAATATTATATATATAATATTATGTTTGAGGAGGATAATGATGAAAAAACAAATCATTGTAAATCTGACTGCCCACCGGGCCGGCTATCTAGAAGACAACAAATTGATCAAAGAGTATTATATCGGCAGCGGCAGGCCGGAAACACCTACTCCGCCAGGCAGCTACGAAGTCATTGAAAAAATTCGTTATGAAAAGCAAGGCGAATTTGATTTTGGTTCTCGCAGGCTGGTTTTGTCAACGGATAAATCCTGTTTGCATGGGTCATGGAACGGACCGGTAGAGGGATATGTCTCCGGTGGCTGCATTAGAATGTATAATCAAGATATTGAGGAACTATTTGAAAAGGTGGAAATCGGTACACCGGTAATTATGATACAGTAATGTCAAGCAACCAGCGGTAAGCGGCTGTTCCCAACGCCTAGCGTGAAACTTTCTTATACAAAGAGGCTACCGTCATCACGGCAGCCTCTTTATATTTGTATAAGAGTGAGGCGACTGACTTCACTGTTGCCCTTCCAACTCTGATGCTCAGCAGCATACAACCTAGTACACTTCTATCCGCTACCATCGGCCCACGCATGCTCCGTATCTCTCGGTACATTTTCGGTTTCGCTAGGCCCTACAAACTAAACATGCCACCTTTGCCAGACTCTGCTATAAGGTGAGAAAGTGACAAGTCCTTTTCTCGTCCGGAATAAAAGTCCCTGTACCTTCACAACCTTAAAACGGGAGAATTATGACGACTATTTCCCGTAACACAGCAGAGGCATGAGGCATACCGGCCATATGCCGTTTGACGACAACACAGGGTTACGGACAATAGACCGCTTGTATTCACCAGGATTAGAGTGCTTCAAGGAACCGGCTTTACCCGGAAGCCTAAGCGTCGTTGCCGACGCAGGAAGGGTGTATCATGAGCATTAGCGTAGAAATGTTTATTTCCCTGGCCGCAGCAGTGATCACTTTGTTGTTGCTGATCTTTGCGGTCGACTGGCGGTATTTCCGGGACTGGGTGGTGGTGTATCTGTTTAAAAGCCTGCTGGACTTTGTTGTCAGCAGTCCGACCGTGGAACTCCGTCTGCTCGAATATCCCGACCGGCTGCTGCCAAACTTGTACGATACCAGCCTGCTGTTTGAATTGTGGGTGTTTCCGGTGCTGTGCATCCTCTACAATCAAATAACACGGGATAAAGGGCTGAGCGTCATCCTGGGTTATGCCCTGCTATTCAGCGCCGGCATCACCGTAATCGAGTATTTTTTGGAGCTTCATACCAACTTGATTCGCTATATTCAGTGGAGCTGGCTCACCACCTATGTCACGTTGTCCATTACTTTTTTACTTTCCCGGGGTTTTATCGCCTTTTATCGCCGGGGCTGTGACAAAGCAATGGGAGTTCTGGAAAATCGAGTAGGAGGCTACCCATTATTTGAGTAGCCGACCTCTCACACCACCGTACGTACCGTTCGGTATACGGCGGTTCAACAGGATGAATGGGTTATCGAATACCTTTCGCTGACTGTTATAAAGCCAATCTTCCTTAGGCGCTCATTAGTAAGTATTCTTGTAAGAATAGGGCTGTTGGCTGTGTGCCAATAGCTCTTTCTCGTATTAGCATATTTCCGTGCTGTTCGCTCGTCCATGCCAAGTTTCACAAGATTATCACGCTTTGCGGATATTTTCTTCCACTGCTTCCAGTAGCACATCCGTATTCTTCTACGCAACCACTCATCCAATGCTTTGGCAGTGGCCTTCATGTCTGCCATGCCAAAGTAGTTCACCCAGCCAACGATGCACTGCCTGAGCTTTTCTCTGCGTTCTTCCACGCTCATGGCGTTGCTTCTCCCTGTTATTTCTTTCAGCTTTTGCTTGAATTTCTTCACAGGTTTTGGGTGTACTCGTATTCCCATTCCACCTTTCTTAGGGTAGAACGAGAATCCTAGAAATTTCAGCTTCCAGGGTCTGTTTACCGCACTCTTTTCTTTATTGACCTTGAGCTTTAGCTCTTCTTCAAGAAAGCGCGTGACACTTGCCATAACTCGCTTTGCCGCCTTTTCGCTTCTGACATAAATATTCGCATCATCGGCGTAACGGCAAAAGCTCAGCCCCCGTTTAGTGAGTTCAATATCCAGTTCGTTCAGCATAACATTGCTAAGCAGCGGCGAGAGGTTGCCGCCCTGCGGGACACCCGCCTCGGTTTCTGCTACCACGCCATTAACCATGATCCCAGATTGAAGATATTTACGAATTAACGATAGTACTCGGTTATCCTCAATTGTCACTGACAGCAGGCGCATGAGTTTATCGTGATTCACTGTATCGAAGTATTTTGCTAGATCAATATCAACCGCCCAGGTATACCCGGCTTCGATATATTCCTTGCATCTCCGAATCGCTTGTTTAGCGTCCCTTCCGGGTCTGAATCCATAGCTGTTCACTGAAAATTGCATCTCATAGATCGGGGTTAGTACTTGGGCGATGGCTTGTTGTATCACACGGTCGACTACAGTAGGTATCCCAAGCAGTCGCTTACCGCCATCGGGTTTTGGTATTTCTACTCGTCTGACGGGTTGGGGCGTATACGTCCCCTCCAGTATAGACTGTCGGAGTTGGGCGCCATTTTCCTTCAGAAATTGCAAAAGTTCATTTACTGTCATCCCGTCGATTCCATGGCTCCCTTTGTTGTCCTTCACTCGCTTATAGGCTAGATTAAGGTTGTCCCGGTGAAGGATATCCTCCAACAGTTCACTGGTGTATTCATCGCCATCGTTTCTTCCTTCTTCAGGCATAGAAGAGATGCTCGGCACTCCTGCAATACTTCCGGGTTCCACCCTTTCCTCCTGCAGGTAGTCTTCATTATGAAGTTGTCTGCTTTCTACGCATTTCCTCGTACCTTGCAAAATTCAGAAACCTCCTATTGTTCGGCCCTTCCCAGGGTGTATATATCCATCCTGGTAGTATGGCCTCTGCTGACTTCTGACAGTTTAGCCATGCATCGCTGCAAGGCTTGCTGCTTTCAAGTTCATGTCCACTGCCTACTGTCAGATCTCCCCAGGTAAGAACGCTTACTTTCACTCCATCTATCTGCCACATTTACATCGTTCACTTCGGATAGTTTAGGGCTTTGTTTTGTCTTGCAAACTCGCCCAGCGAACATATGCCTTTTATGTGGTTCGTGTTCCTCAGACCGGAGCTTTGCCGCCGACTTCCTTCAGATTCCACCTCACGGTGGACACCCTTGTCTTAGGCTAGCGGTTGGCACTATCAACCCCCGCATTGGACTTTCACCAACTAGTAAGCGCCCATGCTGGGCGCACAAGAAAAAGCTCCCTGATTGCAGGGAGCTTCAGGCTGTAATCGCCTAGTTTCGTTGCTCCTCAGAGCTCGTTTTTGAACAGCCTGGACTTTGTCTACAAGCTGAGGCACCGCAATTCGGTACCTTTTCTTCTTGCCATGTTTTTTGATTTAGATAGATTTTTCTACCTTGATAATGCTAGTTCCTTACGGTCTACCGCCTGAGGCGGCTTTTCCATCCATTCCTTCTCAAGGGACGGAATCAAGGGGACGGACATTTTGCTTCGCAAAAATACAATGCAACAAAGAAGCAAAAAGAGCGTCCCTGCGCTTCTACACATGCTCCGTTGAATTCCAATATATCGCCATTTTTCAAGGTCACTTTAATCATATTAGTCTTCCTCCCAGGTTTGAATTGATTTCTATAGTTTTCCTCTTCCTTTGTCTGAGGAAACATATACACATTCTCCCACAGCCCTTGAGGCCAGGCCTGGTCTCAAGGGCTGTGTTTTCTTTTCTGTTTCCATTTCAAACCACAAACGATTATTGACAAAGAAAAAAAAGTGGAATAATATAACATTATAAAACCAGCAGTACTAATTTTGTCAAATTAGTACTAAACAAAACCGAGGTGTTTTTTTTGCGTGACCGTATTTTGATGGCAGCTATTGAAGAAATAAATTACCATGGCGTCCGGTTTACAATGAATGATCTTGCCAAACGGCTGAGTGTCAGTAAAACATCCATATATGAACACTTTTCTTCGAAAAGCGAGCTGATTCACAGTATTTTAATATCAGTAACTCAAGATATTCAGCAGCAGGAACAAGCGATCTGTAATAACGCCACATTGACTTTTGCTGAAAAAATAGCAGCCATACTTAAAGTTGCGCCAACAATGTTGGGATCTATTAACAATTTTCGGCTGAAAGACGACCTCCAGCTCTATTATCCCAACGAATTTCAGATCACCCAAAAATTTAATGAGGAACGCCAAGAGCGCTTTTTATCCCTGATTGTTCAGGGTATCGAAACCAAAGCGCTCCGGCCGATCAATACCAAAGTACTTCGCCAAATCATTGCCAGCACTCTCGATGATTTATTCTCTTACCGGTTTCTCTCTGAAAGCAATATGACCATCCCGGATGCCTTGACCGCCATGTCAGATATTCTAGTCAACGGATTACTGCCCAAAAAAGAATAAGTGGACTTCGTTAAAATCGCGGGCTCACACGCGATTTTAATATACCTCCTTCGACCGTCAGTACCCAGAAAGAAAATTCGGTACTAAATCCTTTATTCTCCAGCTTGAATTGATTAGCTGCCTTAAAGGTTCTTTAAAACATCCAGGTAACCATCCAGTCGCCCAAAACGAAAGCGGGGTGATATCTGTTGAAACGCTTCCTGCTGGTATGGCTGACCGCCGGGTTGCTGCTATGTATACCAATCATCAGCTTAGCCGGTCCCCAGGAAGACTACGAGGAGGCTTACAAGCTGTATCTGACCGCCGGCGCCAGCGCAGCCGCCTATAGCGGGCGCCTGGGCGAACTGGCCAACCGCTATCTGGAGCAGGACGGCTGGCAAATCGATCATTATCGGCAAGCTCAAGGCCGTACCGGCGCCCGCTACCTGGTGGCCCGGAAAGCCGGTGTTCCATTTTACCTTGTCGCCATTGTCGGCACAGAAAATAAACGGGACATAAAAACCGACTTGAAAGTCAGCAAAGTCTATTTCGCTGGCAGTAATCCCGCCGAATTCGCCGCCAATGCCGCCAAAAAGAATATTCCCAACACTGAACCCAAGGTTCACCAGGGCTTCGACGAGTTTGTCCAGGCCGGTCCGTCGGCCGTCTTACGTAATCCCCGGCAGGTCAGTCTTTCCCTTCCCGATCTGCTCCACGCCGACCAAACCCGCAAGCTGCTCCTGACCGGCCACAGTCTCGGCGGTGCCGCTGCCACGTTGGCTGGGGCAAGACTGCTAAGCTCGGGAGTCAGCCCGGACCAGTTGGAAGTCATTACCTTCGGCGCTCCCGCCGTCGGCAATGCGGCTTTTGCCGCCAAATACGAACCCAGCCTGCCCCTCACCCGGATTGTTCATACTGGCGACCCGATTACCGGCGTTCTGCAAACCCTGGTCGGCGGTTACCGGCAGTTTGGCCGGGAAATAAAATGGAAACCTGGCACTACTGTGCGCGATGCCCACCAATTAACCGGTTATATCGATTCGGCCCTGAAAAATTATTATGATAAACGCCGCCTGGCTGTAGAAGCTGGCATACAGCTGCCTGCTCAGCCTGCAAAAAAGCAGACAGATCATAAGCAGCGCGTCTACATTCTGCCGCTGGCCAACCAGTTGCCGACAAATTTGACCGCTGAATTTTGGTATATGCAGGAAGCATTACAGGATGTATACCAGAATACTCTTGCGGAGTATGTCGCTGCAAATACCCGGACGGAAGATTGGCAGCAGGCAGCCCTTGCCGCCGGCTGCCGCTGGGCCATTGTATCCGAAGTAAGTGCCAGCCTCGTTAAAGAACAAAAAAACACCTATTACATCACCGTGCATCAGACTATCTATGACACGCAAACCGGCGCTGTCGCCAGTACCGCCGTTTTTTCTACCGGCACTTACAGTCTGACTCCGTTGGAGGCCTTTGTTCATGCTTTCCGGGGAATTAGCGACCATCTGAACAGTGTCATGACCCAATAACCCCCGAAGTGTTACCTGCTTACTCTTGCTGCTTAAAGCGCCATGAAGTCCGACCATAGCTGGCAGCGTTCGGTGGACGGCTATCGGCTGTCTACCGCCCGCCTGCAAGCATAGGGAGTAAAAGAATTTGAGCATTTCTAAGGGAGGCGAGATAATTGTTAACCAAAGAACACTGCAAGACGGCCCTTCAGGAGCGGTTGCTGGCGCTGGCGGGCACAAGCCTGGATGAAGCCTCGGCCTCGGACAAATACGCCGCACTGGCCAGCCTGGTCCGCGACTACATCGGCCAGCGCTGGGTGGACACCACCCGCCGCTACGATGACCAACGGCAAAAGCAGGTGTACTATTTCTCCATGGAATTTTTACCGGGGCGCCTGCTGGACACTAATCTCTCGAATCTCGGCATCCGCGATGTCTGGCGGGAAGCCCTGGCCGAACTCGACATCGACTACACCGAGCTACTGAGCGCCGAACACGACGCCGGCCTTGGCAACGGCGGCCTGGGGCGGCTGGCCGCCTGCTTTCTCGATTCCCTGGCAGCCCTCGGCCTGCCCGGCCACGGCTGCGGCATCCGCTATACCTACGGCCTGTTTGAACAGGCTATTGTCGACGGCGTTCAGGTGGAAAAACCGGATTCCTGGCTGAAAGACCTCAATATCTGGGAGTACCGCAAAACCGGCAAAGCCGTTTTGGTAGAGTTTGCCCCGCCCCTGGGGATTGTCAAAGCCGTCCCCTATGACATCCCCGTCATTGGCTTTGACAACCGGACCGTCAATACCTTACGGTTATGGAGCGCCGAAGTGCGGGACGAATTCTGCGTCAATTATTCCAGCTTAGGCCCTGAGGATTACCGCAAACTGCTGGAATACAAGAACGGGGTGGAAGCCATTTCGCAAATCCTCTATCCGGACGACCGCTATGAGGAAGGACGCCAGCTGCGCCTCGTCCAGGAGTATTTCCTGGTGTCGGCCGGACTTAAAAGCATTATTCGCCATATCAAGCGCAAGCAGGGCTCGGATCTAAGGCGCCTGGCCGACCAGATCGCCGTGCACATCAATGACACCCATCCGGCTTTAGCCATCCCCGAATTGATGCGCATTCTCATGGATGAAGAAGGCCTGGGCTGGGACGAGGCCTGGGACATTACCATTCATACCATTTCCTATACCAATCACACCGTCCTGCCGGAAGCTTTGGAAAAATGGCCGGTCGGCCAACTGCAAAGCCTGCTGCCCCGCATCTATGAAATCATCCACGAGATCAACGAACGGTTCTGCGCCGAGCTGTGGCAGCGCTACCCCGGCGACTGGGACCGCATTGCCGCCATGGCCGTCATCGCCGACGGCTTCGTCAAGATGGCCCACCTGGCTGTAGCTGGTAGCTACAGCGTCAACGGCGTGGCCGCACTGCACAGCGATATCCTCAAAAACGATCTATTGAACCTGTTTTATCAGCATGCGCCGCAAAAATTCAATAACAAAACCAACGGCATTACCCACCGCCGCTGGCTGCTCACCGCCAATCCCGGCTTGGCCGGCTTAATCACCGGCACCATCGGTCCCACTTGGCTGCACCGGCCGGATCACTTGACAGAGTTACTGCCTTTTGCGACAAGTACCACTTTCCAGCAAAAACTGGCAGCCGTGAAACAGGACCGGAAGGAGGCCCTGGCCAAATTTATCTTTGACAGGTATCACCTTGCCCTTGACACCCGTTCTCTTTTCGACATCCAGGTCAAACGCATTCATGCCTACAAGCGCCAGCTCCTCAACGCGCTCCGGATTATGGATCTCTACCGCTTGTTAAAGGATAACCCCCAACTTGACATCCTGCCCCGTACCTTTATCTTCGCCGGCAAAGCGGCGCCAGGCTACTACCTGGCAAAAAAAGTAATTCAACTGATTGTCACCCTAGCCAAACAAATCAACAGCGATACCGCCATTCAGGATAAGCTTAAAGTTATATTTCTGGAAAACTATAATGTGTCGCTGGCGGAACTGATTATTCCCGCCGCCGATATCAGCGAGCAGATTTCCACCGCCGGCAAGGAAGCCTCCGGCACCGGCAACATGAAATTCATGATGAACGGCGCGGTTACCGTCGGCACTTTAGACGGCGCCAATGTGGAAATCCGCGAAGCCGTAGGTGATGAAAACATCGTCATCTTCGGCCTCACCGCCGAGGAGGTGGCGGCCTGCTATCAAACGGGCCGGTGCAATCCCTTAACCGTCTATAACCAGAACGAACGGATACGGCATTGTGTGAATCAACTAATCGACGGGAGTCTGCCTGTCATTGGCGATGAATTCAAACCGCTGTACGACTATTTACTGCATCCGGGCGGCGCTTTTCTGGAACTGCAGGATTTTGCCGCCTATCTGGAAGCCCAGGAACGGCTGGACCGCCTGTTCCGCAACGACCGCGCCCGCTGGCAGGTGGCAACCACAAATATCGCTCACTCCGGCCGGTTTTCTAGTGACCGCACTGTTACGGAATATGCTGATGCGATCTGGCACATCCGGCCGTCTGAGTCTCCTGCTAGCCTGATCTAAGCGATATTTCCCTGTTTAATCGGCAACCGTTCAGTTTCCCTCCCTGATGTATTCAGTTAACCACCATAATGATTGACATACCTTTTGATATAATGTAACCAAGCAAAAAGCGGAATGGTGCCAATACAGCACTATCCCGCTTTTCTTTCAGTATTTTATGATTATCACCCAGACGGAAGCAAGGGGACGCACTTTTTGCTTCGCAAAATACAATAAAACAAGGAAACAAAAATAATGTCCGAAACCACTGATATATCCATGTTTTTTAGCTTATCTGCATAAATAGCGGAGTTAATCTGTGATATGCTATAAAATTGGCTATTTGCTTCCAAAATACATGGTCACAAAAGGATAGTAGTGCTGCTATCCTTTTAAGATTCACGGCTAAGGCCGTTAATTTGGCTTGCATTGACATGCTTTTTAGACCGTACCCTCGGGCACGATCTAATCCGTGGAAACGCTTCATTTCCCCATTTTTCCACTCATGACTGGCTCGTTTTTTGTACTTAAGCTTGAACTGAGTAGTCTTAGTCATTTGACTATGTTCATAATATTGAGCATTATGTTCACCGACGCCTAGTACTTTTTTCTTAACGTTTTTGCCTGCACATTCGAGTAGTTTGGGGCATTGAATACACTGTGATTTATCAAAATGATATTTATAAATGTTACTTCTATTTTTATATTTTTGATACACCTTTTTATAGGTGTTATTACCCATCTCACAAAACCATTGATCACTGTCTTTATTGTAAGTAAATCTGCCCTCGTCTATTTTGTAGACGCAAGGATTTACTGGAATGATAGCTTTAACTGAATCGATTTGTAGGGTATCTAAAATTGTTTTTCGAAAATAAGCTTTATCTCCATACACCTCTTGTATGGTCAATCCACATGCTTTACTTCGCTGATAGAGTTCATCAAATTTGCTACCATCTACATAGGCACCGTTATCAACTGTTACTGCGGTAATAATCCTCGCTTCTGGAATCATTGCAAATTCTACTTTATATCCGTAAAAACTGTCTGTTTGCGATTTGTACCCCACACGAGCATCTTTATCTACAAGTGACCGGATTCCTTTTTGCGCGATAAATTTAGGATCTTGTAATACTTCCTTTGCTTCGTTAACAGCTTTTTGGCTGCTGGGCAGAATGGAGAGATCTACATGGTTTTCCGCTTTACTGATTATGGTTTCTAAATATGTCTTCATAATCTGCTTCGCTTCGTTGTGGTCCTCTATGAGCTTGTAGTTAGGAACTTCGCCAATTAGCTCAGATGGGATTTCTCCGTTTTCTTCCTCAATAGCCTTTATGATTTTTCTGGCTAGATGCTTCATGATTCTTTCTGGTACTTTTTTTATTGTATTGGCATGGGTGTGAGTAGCGTCCATGCTCAGTCCGGTCCCTTTTATAATGCCTTTTTCTATACACTGGCGGACTACTTCCTGAATAATATCATCCACACTTGTTTCTTTTAATCGTTGTCTCCTAAACTTGGTAAGTAGACTGGCTTCTGGCAAATCATCTTCGGGATTTAGTCCCAAAAACCACATATAGGCTAAGTTTAGTTTAGCTTCTTCAATGACTCTAACATCGGATAAGTTATATAGATATTGCAAAATAAGTAACTTTGCTAGCATTTCCGGCTCTTTAGCAGGCCGCCCCAGGTGCTTACAGTATGAATCTTTCAGTAAATCGTTAATGAAACTAAAATCAACATGGGCTCCAATTGTCTTCAGAATATGGTCATTGGGAATTCTGTCATATAACACGCTATATATACTTAATTGGTGAGGCACATGTCTAAGCAAAGCAAATCCCTCTCCTTTCCGGCAAATATCTACAGTTATATTTTACCATAATAGAGGGATGTTGCTCTATTTATTGACTTTTTCAGTGGTTTCTAATGTCCCTATGCTTCCTACATTTTTTGAGCAGTCTCTTTTCAAAAATAAACGGCGGCTTGAATTATTTCAAACCGCCGTTAGGCTGATTGTTACCTGTCTTGCCAATATCACAGGTATCTGGCGATAATTTGCACCAACCGGGCGGGAAGCAGTTTGAGATCAGTGATATCCAATGTGTTTTCTTTCCCGTAAATATCACTGATTACCTCTTTGTCCTGGCCGATAGCGGCAGCAAGAAAAAGGATACCCTTGCGGCGATATTCCTGCAAAGTCTGCTTCATATCGGCGACTGCCAGATCGCCTGTATAATCAGGCATGGCTTTGGGCTGTCCGTCGCTGATGCTGATAAACAGCTTGGTTTGCTGGGCTGCTTGCAGCAAGCGATCGGCGATGATCCGCAATGCCATGCCGTCACGGTTATTACTCCTGCCTTGAATGCCCATCAAAGAATATTTTTCATCTGGGTCTTTACTGGCAAAATCCACGTAGGAGTAGAGCGACATCTGCTCGATACGGGAGCGGTCGGCTGTATCGCCATAAATCAGCACAGGAATGCCGCAGCCGGTGCAAAATTCATACAAAGCAATTGCCGCCTGCCGTGCCGCTTCCAGCCGGCCAAATGCAGTCATGGAAGCCGACTCGTCAATCCGAAGCGCCACGGCAAGAGTCGGATTTTCTGCCGGCGGGCGCTTACGGGCAAAATAGCGAAAGTCCTGGGCCGCGACTCTATCGGCACAAAACGTTGTGCCATATAACTGTCCCCGGGCAAATTCACTGGTGGTTTCATGCTCCAGCAGGGGCATGGTTTTTTGCACCAGTTCCCGGATGACAGGCATCAATACAGAAGCCTGCTGCAGGTATTCCGCCCTGTTTTCCCCGGTGGCTTCCGGACGGTGGACAATCAGCTTTACTTGTCGATGCAAACTGCCCTTGACACTTTCTCTGGCTTGTTGATTTAACTGTTTGCGGAATGCCTGCTTTTGCTGTTCCGTAGGGTTTTCCAGCGCCATTTCGTGATACATGGGAGCTCCATCGTCGCCGTTATCGCTGCTTTGCGTTTCGATCGCGCTGTCAGAGGCTTGATCTGAATGCCCCTCGCTGTCGGCGGATTTGCGTAAACGTACAGCATTTTGATCCCCAGGTCGCTCTTCACCCGCAAAGTATTTGCCGTCGTCGGCAAGGTGCAATTCCATCACAGCGGAATTTTGACTTTCGCACCTGTGTGTTTCTGCCTGTTCCAGCTGTTTCATAAGACCCTTCGCGGTAAGAGCTTGCTCTAAAATAGTGATCTCTTCCGGCTCGGTTGTGATTTTATAAATCACCTTGTGATACATGGAAGCCCGGAGGGCAGCGCCGTTTGCAACCGCGTCCGCCCAGAACAAATAGGAACGCATACCGGCCACGCCCTTTATGGCGTTCGCTTTAGCTGTTGCATCCAGCGTGATAATAGTATCTGCCAGCAGGGACAGCACCGCTTCATCGCCATAGCCGGTTTTCGCGGCGGCTCGCTCCATCATGACCGCCTTGGGCGGCAAATCCATTTTTTCGCTGTGCTGGACCCTGTCCCGCAGAGCCTCATTCAGCGGGCGCCAGCCATTGTATCCCCGGTTGGTGGTGATGACAACAATAAAGTCCGGGTGCCGATGGACAATGCGGGTAGGAAGGTTGATGCTGCCGTCCGGCTCCAGCGCAGAGTTCAGCGCCATCAGCACCGCGGCGTCACGAATAACGGTAGGCTCCTGTATTTCCAGCAGCCAGCCGTTTTCGTAAGCGCGGACAATTTCCGATGGATAGAACTGATAGCGTACTTCCTTTGCGTCATGGCCATCCTCTGATAAGACTGGCAGGATAGAGCCAAGCACATCCGATTTATCCATATCCGCAAAGCAAGTGATCTTGGTGTAGGGTAGGCCAAAGTCAGCCGAGAGCGCCTTTGCCAGCTGCGTCTTGCCTGATCCGGCATCCCCCTCCAATAAAATGTTGGTAATCCGCATTTCTCCCCGCTGCCAGTTCCGCTTCACTTCAGCGCAAATCCGGCGTTCTGCTTCACTCTCGATATGCGACGGCGTTTTTTTCCAGACAAGCATTTTCTCTGCCTCTGTCAACTGTCTGTGCGGAGACAGAAGCCATTGATTTTCCATGTCTAATGCTACTCCATTTCCTGCAAAATCCGGGTGAGCACACGCAGGCGCTCACCGTTTATTTCGCCCAAATCGTTAAGCGCCTGGGAAAAAGTCTGAATAGCCTCGTTAATATTCGGATTATCCGTACAGACAGCCACCGGCATAACGCCGCCCTGTACACCGATACGCTCTACCGTGGGCTTGTCCGGATCATATAACAGCGGCAGCCGGTAGGCTTCCCGGAAATACAATAAGGTACGGCTGAGAAAAATCATCAGATCAAGTATTTGATGAATGGGTAATTCCATATGAATTTCCGGCTGGCCGTCAGCGTTTGCTTTCCAGATTTGCGCGGCAATCTGCATCTTTTTATTTTCTTCCAGCAGGGGCGCACCCAGAGTCAATCTTTTAATGTCAGACCGGTAGGCGTTTCTGCCGTCAATGCGGTCATAGCCGTCCACAGTCATGACAATGTTTTCATTCATCGCCAAATCCTCCTTGCTCCTTTATCTGCCGCCAGACACTGTTCGCATAATGCTTCCAGCTCGTCTGTATGATCCGCGGCGGGGTCTTCATATTTCAAAACCTTTAATACTGAAAATTCAAAACTTTTTTCACCGTATTGGTTCCAAAGCTCTTGCAGACGTTTATTCGGATGCCAGCTGGTCGCCAGTTTACAACGAGTGCTGTTGAAATCCGTCTTAGTATCTTTAGAAATGCCCAAGAAGGCTTCTCCAGTCATAATACAACGAACTGAAATTACACCCATTTCGGGTTTTCTGTTTTTATACTCCTCAAGGAGTTGTTTCTTTCTTGCTGTATCCATTTCATTCACCTCACTTTCTCATTGTAGGAGCAAACCATACTTTCCGCAATCCACGCTCCGTAGACAGAAAGTGATTACGCTATTATTTTCAAAAGCACTCTCATCATTCATTGTTAACTCCGGACAAAAAAGAGCAAGAATCGTGATTTTATTATATACACTTACCCAGTCAATTATGAAGACTTGTCAGGATTACCGTAAGCGTCAAAGCAGCCCCACTCGTTTGCCATAGGTCGCTGCCTCCTTTCCCGCCCATAAAAAAAGAAGCAGAAAACGATTAACTTTTTTCTGCTTCTTTTTGAATTGCCGCCACTAAAGTATCCACATTTACTTTTTCAGGTAATGTTGGGCTGTCTTTGTAGTAAATGTCAAACCGGTCCAGATTACTTAACACGCCGTTCATCAGGCCATATAAAGTGAGTTCTGTTATATGATTGAGATCACACACAATCGAATTGTATTTAGGCATCCAAATCCACTTATTTTCACCAACCGGACGAAAAAGCACCTGAAACGGCATCCCTGCCTTACCAATCTCCTGAATGGTATCTGTAGTTGCCGTCCTTATAGCATAGGAAATTTGATCTTCGGTTGGGGTATCAAAAGTAAAGGAACTACAGTTTTCATAGAATATATCGAAATGATCCATTGTCCAAATTAAATTATGGGTTATCGCATTGCCGAGGAATTCAAACAGCAAATTCTTATCGCAGATAATATCTCCTTGGAACAACTTCTGCCATTTGAACACACCGCACACATCCCGAAAATACAAACGAAATGAGTCTTGTGGAATCTCAATCATAAAGTTCCCCCCCTACAATCTTAAAAATCTGTCTAATATTTGCTTCTGTACAGAAATCTATATTGTTAAAACTACATTTAAATAAATTTACTGATTGGGCAGTTTTATATAGTACAGTTCATTTTATGCACTCATTTTAAAATTTAAACATTGCTATCATCATTGTACCCTTTGGATATACCCCCAACGCGGTCAGCGTCCGTAGTTTCCATACTGTTTGCGGCACCATTTTATACGTCCATTTTACAATCCACGGCGGACGCTTTTTAGCAAAACATGTCGACACAATAAAAAACAATAACACTCCGTAAATTCTTTCGATTGATAGCAATAAATTCTCCTTATCAATTGATTTTATTGATAAATTCAAATATTGCTTGATTTACAGCTTTAGGATTATCAAAGTTTGTTCCGTGATGAGCATTGGCAATAATTTTCATTTTTGAATTAGGTATATATGCTTATGCATATACGGTTGCTGATAATTAGTCATATTATCATGATCACCAATTAGCAATAAGGTTGGGCATTTAACTTTGTGAAGATCATTTTTACTTTCCATTCGTGTGACAGCGAACCATACTCGAAGAAGCAAATGGACGAAGCAAAGGGACGTAGATTTTGCTTCTCAAAATGCAATGGAAACAAAGTTCGTGTTCCTCAGACCGAGGCTTTGCCGCCGGATTCCTGCAGATTCCACCTTCACGAGGGACACCCTTACCTTTAGCTAACGTCTGGTACTTATCAACCCGTACCGAACTTTCACCGACTAGTAAGCGCTCATGCCGGGCACACAAGTATAAGAGGCTGTGTGAAAGCACAGCCCCTTGGTCCAATTAGCTCTTTACTAGTGTTGTCTCAAACACGGCGGTCGCTCTGCAAGATCCCATACAGATAGCGCATATTCGGCAAACGCCCGGTCACCAGCAAAAATGCCGGAATGAACTAATTTATCTTTTAAGATATACTTCCAAAGCTGCCAATAGTGACCACAATCCGATCTTTAATTAAGGTGCAATTTTAGCTTTCGATTTGCAATACTACCTGAAGCTGTAAATGTAGTATTATCTCGTGTTTAAAAAATATTCTGACCAATAATAGGAACAATGGGGTATACCTATTACAATATATATAGTTGCCACTACGGCTATAATTAAAAAATATTTATTTAGGACAGAAGCGTAGGGACGGACAGAAGCGCGGGGAAGCGTGGGGACGTACATTTTGCTTCGCAAAACGCAAAAAGGAGCAAAAAGAACGTCCCCACGCTTCTCTCCAAAACTAAAAAAATGCAATGCCAATGATTACAAGCGCTTCATTGCTACGTTCTCTTCTACCATTGACGGCGAAATGGCTGACAAAGAGGTCTATGATATTGACAATGATTTAATTGAAAAAAAAGCTATTTATGATGGTTTTTATGCCGTATGCACCAATCTGCAAGAGGATGCCTCTAGTATTATTAATATTAATAGACGACGCTGGGAAATTGAAGAATCTTTCCGTATTATGAAGGCAGAGTTCAAAGCAAGACCCGTATTTTTGCAGAGAGATGATAGGATTAAGGCTCATTTTGCAACATGCTTTATTTCTTTGATGATTTACCGCCTGCTGGAAAAAAAGCTTTCAGATCAATATACCGTGAGCGAGATTGTATCTGGACTTAGAGGCATGAATTTTTTTGAAGTCAATGGGGAAGGATACATTCCCACTTACACTAGAACTGATTTTACTGATGATCTTCATGATAATTTTGCCTTTCGCACTGACTATCAGATTGTCCATTTGAAACAAATGAAAAAAATTTTTAAAGATTCCAAATGACTCAAAACATTACTCACTTTTTTCGAAAATATAAAAGGCCTACCGAGCCTTGATTTTTTTTCAAGGCTTGATAGGCTCTTTTTGTCTTAATATCTGTCAAAGATGAGAGTATACTTGTCAAATCCTAAACTTTCAATTACACTCAACAAGACTATTGGTTCCAAGCAATTAATGGTATACTTAACTTGTAAACTTTGACAAGCCAACAATCCATCTTATCCGGTCTGCCTGCTGCGGCAAGTGGCGGCAACCGCTATAAAAACTACCGAAAGGAGCTAGTTTTATTGATATGATGAACCGTAATCCGATGCTTGCCGGAATGGACGCCTGCCCTCCGTCAATCCGGGTGATGGAAAAACTGCTCAAGGTTGTACAGCAGCTCTCCGCCACACACGATTTGCAATCTGTTATGGATATTGTCCGTCATTCGGTACGCCAACTTACCGGCTCCGACGGAGCGACTTTCGTTTTGCGCGACGGCAATCCTTCTCTTTTTTCATGAACATGCCCTGATCCTAGTATTGTAATAATATAGAACAAAATGTATATTTATGTTAAACTTGAATTATGCGAATATTCTTTAAGAAAAGGGTGGACAAAAATGCGCATTAAAATTCCCAATATTGACCGCGTGGGGCTGGTGTTTGATATTGCCCGGGTACTTGCTGCTCAGCACATCAACATTATCTCCATGGAGGTCGACTTAGAAATAGTTTATTTGGAAACCGCGCCGTTGTCAGAAGAAAATATCTTGACTCTTTTTGACAAGCTTCGCACAATTCCCGACATTTTGGATATTGTTCCGGTTGATCTGATGCCCCACCAGGAAAAAGCCGAGCAACTTGCCGCAGTACTTGCTGCCGCCAATGACGGAATTTTGGCTATTGACCGTCATGGACGAATTACCCAGTATAACCCCGCCGCCGCAAAAATCATGCATATTCCCTGTGCTGAGGCTCTTGGCCGGGAGCTGCTTACTGTATTCCCCTACTGCCACTCGCTGATGGAATCAATGAAAAAAGGATTAAGTTATACCAACCGTGAAATGTTTGTCGAAGAAACCAACAGCCATTATCTGGTCAGCAGCCGCCCCCTGCTTGATCAATCCGGTGAGATAACCGGGGCAATGGCAATCCTGAAAGACATCCGGGATGTACGCAAGCTCTTTCAGCAGCTTACCGAACAGCCGGCCATGACTTTTCAGGAAATACTCCATCGCAGTAAATCGATGCGGCAGGTGATCGCGCTGGCCAAAGCTTACGCCCGGGGCGGTTCAACTGTATTAATCCGGGGGGAAACCGGTACAGGCAAGGAGCTGTTCGCCCGGGCACTGCACGCGGCCTCGCCGCGGGCCGATAATATATTCGTACCGGTAAACTGCGCTGCCATCCCGGACACGCTGCTCGAAAGCGAGTTGTTCGGTTATGAGGAAGGTGCCTTTACCGGGGCTGTCAAGGGTGGCAAACAAGGGCTGTTTGAACTCGCCAACAGCGGAACGCTGTTTCTGGACGAGATCGGCGAAACCTCTTCGCATTTGCAAGCCAAACTGCTGCGCGTACTCCAGGATCGCAAAGTAAGACGGATTGGCAGCAGCCGGGAAATAGCGGTCGATGTCCGCATCCTGGCGGCAACCAACCGCAATCTGGAGGATATGATCGCCGGAGGCACCTTCCGTGAAGATTTATATTACCGCCTTAATGTTATTCCTTTGTTTTTACCGCCGCTGCGTGAGCGCCGGGAGGATATTCCCCTGCTTGTTGATTTTTTCCTGCGCCGCTTCTCGACCAAGCTGCATAAGCAGGTGGATACGGTAAGCGAAACAGCCCTGCAAAAATTATGTGCCTACACCTGGCCCGGCAACATTCGCGAACTGGAAAACGTAATTGAGCGCGCCGTTAATATTGTTACCGGCCCGACGCTGCTGACTGATCATATTATTTTGCAGCACAGTGCACCTGCCGCCAAAGTACACTTGCCGGTCCTGCACCATACGCTGGAGGAGGCGCTGGAGGAAACGGAGCGCGAACTATTGTGCCGGGCGATGCGGCAGTTCCACACCTCCCGCCAAATTGGTAAAATGCTGGGACTGTCTCATACCACAGTACTCAAAAAACTGCGTAAGCACGGCCTGTCACTCAATCATTTCACCCCAGCTTAATCTTCGGCATGCGCAGCTTCATCCTTATTCAATGTACTGTTTTTATAACTGTAGCCAAAGTATACCGCAAAACCAACCAGACACCAGACAACAAAGCGAATCCAGGTATCCAGCGGCAGGTTATACATCAGAAAACCGCAGGATAACACTGCCAGCGGCGCTACGACAATCAGAGCCGGACATCTGAACGTGCGCGGAATATCCGGCTTGGTGTACCTGAGTACCAGCACACCAACAGAAGCAATGAGAAAGGCGCTTAACGTCCCAATATTGGCCATTTCAGCAATTAAGCCGATCGGCGCAAAGCCGGCAATAGCTGCAACCAGAATGGCGCCAACAATAGTGACCATATACGGTGTTTTATAAACCGGGTGAATCTTACAGACGGATGCCGGAACCATACCATCCCGGGACATCGCAAAGAACACGCGGGCCTGCCCGTACAACAGCACCAGCAATACAGTGGTAATGCCGCAAATAGCGCCAACCCCCACCAGGGCTGATCCGATATTATAACCGATATAGCGCAGAGCATAGGCCACCGGTTCCGGGTTGTTGAGCTGGGCATAAGGAACAACACCGGTCAGCACAGCGGAAACGGCTACATATAAAATGGTGCAGATAAGCAGCGAACCGACAATCCCGATGGGCAGATCCCGGCCCGGATTACGGCATTCTTCCGCTGATGTAGCGACTGCATCAAAGCCGATGTAGGCAAAGAAGACAATAGCCGCCCCGCCGGCCACCCCGGCGAAACCAAAAGGCATGAACGGTTCCCAGTTCATCGGGTTGACTTTAGGCCCGGCCAGGAACAGGAAGATGAATACGGCAGCCAGCTTAATGATAACCAGAACCTTATTCAATGTGACGCTTTCCTTGGTGCCGCGCACCAGCAGAAAACTTAAAAACATAACGATTAAAATTGCCGGGATATTGATGATGCCGCCGTCTGCCGGCACCAGTGTATATGCTGTGGGTAAATCAATACCGCCGGCTTTTAATAACCCGACCACATAACCCGACCAGCCGGCCGCTACCGCGCTGGATGTTACGGTATATTCCAGAATCAGGTTCCACCCGACAATAAACGCCACAAACTCACCAAGCGAAGCATAAGTATAGGTATAAGCACTGCCGGCTGATGGAACGATCGATGCAAATTCCGCATAGGCCAGCGCGGCAAACGTGCAAGCCAGACCGGAAAGCACAAAGGATAACATAACCGCCGGCCCGGCGTACTTGGCAGCAGCAACTCCCGTAAGTACGAAAATGCCGGTTCCAATGACACAGCCGATACCTAGAAGCACCAGATCAGTTGCGCCCAGGCTTTTTTTCATCCCGGACACTTCAGCCATCGACCTTAACGTTTCAATACTTTTTGTTCTGAATAAGTCCATACACATTCTCCTCATTATTTAGTTTTAATTTAACCGGGCCGGTACCGCAGCAGCCATGCCGGCCATAGCTGCCACTGCTGCGGTACAGCGCCGGCGAGTCTCAGCCCTAAAACAGTTTAATCGATCGTGCAGACTCTCCCTTAATTATTTAAGACTAAATTTCATCCTATGTCAATCGACAGATCAGCGTTCTTTCCACTGACACAGGACTTTGCCATAAATAGACGCCCCTGCCGCGTACTTATAACAGTTCATACAATGGATAGTAGGATGTGTTCAGTGCATCGGCAACACTTTTATAAGTGATTTTCCCATCAAAAACGTTGACCCCTTTATCCAGGCCCGGATTGTCCAGAATAGCCTTTTTCCAACCCTTATTGGCGATTTGCAGCGCATAGTTCAAGGTGGCATTAGTCAGGCCGAAGGTTGACGTACGGGCCACAGCGCCAGGCATATTGGCCACCGAATAGTGGATAACGCCATGCCGGGTATAAGTGGGTTCACTGTGAGTGGTGACCCGGTCAACTGTTTCGATGGAGCCGCCCTGATCAATGGCTACATCCACAATCACCGAGCCGTCCTCCATGCTCCGGACCATATCTTCGCTTACCAGCTTAGGCGCCTTGGCGCCGGGTATCAGTACCGCACCGATCAGCAGATCTGCTTTGCGTACCCAGTGGGCGATATTATAGCTGTTGGACATCACGGTTACCACGCTGCTGCCAAAAATATCATCCAAATACCGCAGACGTTCCAGTGAACAATCAATAATGGTTACTCTAGCCCGCAGGCCGATGGCCATCTTAGCTGCATTGGTGCCAACAATTCCACCGCCGATAATGACCACCTGCGCAGCCTCAACGCCCGGAATACCGCCCAGCAGGGAGCCTTTCCCGCCATAAGGCTTTTCAAGAAATTGCGCGCCGATTTGCACCGCCATACGGCCGGCAACTTCACTCATTGGTGACAACAGCGGCAGCGAATGGTTGGGGCCTTCAATCGTTTCATAGGCAATGCCGATTACCTTTTTATCCAGTAATGCTTTAGCCAGCGCCGGTTCCGGAGCCAAATGGAGATAAGTATATAGGATCTGGCCTTCGTGAAATAAATCATACTCCTCCGGCAAAGGTTCTTTGACCTTGATAATCATATCGGCTTCGGCAAACAGCGCTTTTTTATCACTCACAATCAGACCGCCAACTTTGCGATAATCCTCATCAGCAAAGCCGCTGCCAATACCGGCGCTTTTTTCAACCAGCACGGTGTGACCGGCTTTACACAAAGCGTCGGTTCCCGCCGGAGTAAGTCCCACCCTGTTTTCGTTATTCTTAATTTCTTTTACCACTCCAATAATCATGCATTATCCCCTCCAGAATTAAATTAAGCTTCTGTCCTTTATCATTGCAAAATCTATGCCAAAAGCACGAGCACTTAATTTTCAGCAGGATTATTATTTTCCGGAAACTACGGTTTACGCATTGCGGAATGCTGGGTTTCCAACTGGAAACCCAGCATTCCGCAATGCAAAAGCACAGGCCAAATGAAAAAAGCCACCAACAGAAGCAAAGGGACGTATATTTTGCTTCTCAAAATGCAATAAAACAAAGTTCGTGTTCCTCAGACCGAGGCTTTGCCGCCGGATTCCTGCAGATCCCACCTTCACGAAGGATACTCTTGCCTTCAGCTAACGGCTGGTACTTATCAATCCGTACCGAACTTTCACCGACTAGTAAGCACTCATGCCGGGCACACAAGTATAAGAGGCTGTGTGAAAGCACAGCCCCTTGGTCCAATTAGCTCTTTACTAGTGTTGTCTCAAACACGGCGGTCGCTCTGCAAGATCCCATACAGATAGCGCATATTCGGCAAACGCCCGGTCACCGGCAAAAATGCCGGAATGAGCTACATTGGCAATGCACTTTTTTTGCCACAGTTCGGTGTTGATGAATTCATTGGCCAGCTTATTCTGCACTTCCACATATTGCGCGAAATCCTTCAGGACGAAGTAATGATCGCCCTGATTGAGAAATGCGTCATAGTGCGCCCGAAATTCCTCAGGGTAAGGGAAAAAGCCATTGACTAGTTGCTCCATCACGGTCTTCACCCGCAAGTCCTGATGATAGATGTCCCAAGGATTATAACCGCCGTTGCGGTAATATGCCAGCACTTGATCAGCCGTCAGGCCGAAAGTGAAAATATTGTCGTCGCCGACCGCTTCCCATATCGCTATATTAGCACCGTCCAACGTACCAATCGTCACTGCCCCGTTCATCATGAACTTCATGTTGCCTGTCCCGCAGGCTTCCATGCTGGCGGTCGGGATTTGCTCGCTGACATCGCTGCCGGGAATGATCAATTCGGCATGGGATACATTATAGTTTTGCAGAAAGACAACCTTGATTCTGTTCTTTACCAACGGATCATGATTAATCTTTTCCGCCAGGGCATGGATTAGTTTGATAGTCTGCTTCGCCTTATAGTATCCCGGTGCCGCCTTGCCTGCAAAAATAAACGTTCGCGGTACGATATCGGCATGGGGGTTGTCCAGGATGCGGTTGTACAAGTCCATGATATGCAGGACATTCATCGACTGCCGTTTATAGGCATGAATCCGCTTGATGTGTGAATCAATGAGCGAACAAGTATCTATCGCAATGCCGTACTTGGCTTGAATGTACTTTGCCAATCGCAGCTTGTTGGCAAACTTAACCTTTGCCATAGCGCAACAAAATGAATTATCATGAGCAAAATTCAACAAATGCTGCAGTTCGTCAGGGTTGGCGATCCAGCGGTCGCCAATCGCCTCACAGATGAGCTGCGCCAGATCCGGGTTAGCCAGCAGCATCCAGCGGCGGTGGGTTACTCCATTGGTGATATTGAGAAACTTTTGCGGCGTCAGCTGGTAGAAATCGCTCATCGTCTTCTGTTTGAGAATCTGCGTATGAATCGCTGATACGCCGTTTACACGATGGCTGCCGGCAATAGCCAACGCCGCCATATGAACAGTGCCGTCGGCAATAATCGCCATGGCTTTAATCTTCTGCCAGTCGCCAGGGTACATGTCCCATAACTCGCGGCAAAACCGCTCATTGATTTCCTGAACAATCATGTAAATGCGCGGCAACAGGGTTTGAAACAGATCTATCGGCCACTTTTCAAGCGCTTCGGGCAAAACAGTATGATTCGTGTAACTAATTGTCCTGGTTGTAATGTCCCAGCTCTCCGCCCAGCCAAGCCCGTATTCGTCAAGTAATAGACGCATCAATTCCGCTACCGCCAGAGACGGATGAGTGTCATTGATGTGAATCGACAGCTTTTCCGGCAACAATCGCAAATCGGCTTTGTTGACAACGTGTTTGCGCAAGATACTCTGCAGGCTGGCTGAAACAAGGAAATACTGCTGTTTTAGCCTGAGAAGCTTCCCTTCGTACACGCTGTCATCCGGGTAGAGGGTATCGGTAAGCGATTCTGTTGCATGCTTATCGGCGATAACATTAATGCAGCCTTTGCCATGCCTGTCAAATGTGCACGCCTGGTATGTGACATCAACTTCCGCACTCCATAGCCGCAGGGTATTGACAATCTCATTTTGATAGCCGGCAATCGGTATGTCATAAGGAACGGCGGAGATTTGCTGATAGTTTTCATGGATGAAATGCAGCTTGCCGTTGGCGATTGTTCTTACCCGGCCGCCAAACCGGACGTTCATCGTTTCCTCTGGACGGCGATACTCCCATTCATTCCGGCCTTCCTTTAGCCAATTATCCGGAAACTCGCGCTGATAACCGTCGGTCACCCTTTGCTCAAATAATCCGTAACGGTAACGAATCCCGCAGCCGTGACCCGCCAGGCCCAGCGAAGCCATAGAATCTAAATAGCAGGCAGCTAACCGCCCTAATCCGCCGTTGCCGAGCGCCGGATCTTCTTCCTGGTCAATTAATTCGGCAAGGTTGATGTTCAGGCGGCGCAAGCCTTGCTCGCAAACTTGCTGCAAGCCGAGGTTTAGCAGATTGGCTGCCAACAGTCTGCCAGGCAAAAACTCTAGCGAAAGATAGTAAACCTGCTTTTTTTGTTCCTGCCGATAGGCTGCTTCAGTATCGGCCAGCCGTTTGCTGAGAAAAGTGCGCACTAAATCGGCGAGAGCGAGATATTTCTCGCGGTTGCTTGCTGAATCCAGCGATTTGCCGTGCAGTTTCATCACATTAGCCGTAAAAGCTATTGCAAAGTCTTCTTCTCCTGACATCGCATCAACAAAATCGAAATTAGTACCGGTTATCTGACTTTCTCTCTGCATGTTTGCACCTCTCCCGTTCAATAACTATGGACCATGTTTGCTGAAACAACCAGGTTTTCTCCGATAACTGCAACCGGCGGATATCCGGGTTCTCCGCCACGGACAATACTGCCGGTTTCGAGAACAGCGTAGGGTCCAATAATTGCCCGTTCAACGAAGCTTCCCGGCCCAATACGGGCTCCAGTCATGACTATAGCGTCTTTAATCGTTGCTTGTGAACTAATATGCGCGCCGGCAAAGATTATTGAACGGTTGACATTACTATATACCGATGATTTGTTAGTCGGTGCGGTTTCGAGAGAATATATCGGCCATTGTGGATCTTGCAGAGATAACAATTCCGGATTTTGCAGCAAATCCATCTGGGCTGAATACAGTGCCTCGACTGTGCCGACATCCCGCCAATAGCCGGAAAACGAATAAACGAACAGACGCTTTGCTTGACTCATCATAGCGGGGATGATATTTCTGCCAAAGTCATGGCAGGAATTTCCGTCTACCGCGTCAGCCTCAAGCTGTTGCTTTAATTGAGGCCAGGAAAATACATAGACTCCCATGGAAGCCAGGTTGCTGCCTGCATGAAGCGGCTTCTCATTAAATTCCTTGATCGCTCCATCGGCGGCGGCGGATACAATGCCGAAACGAGAGGTCTGAGACCAGGGCACGGGAGAAACCGCGATGGTTGCATCCGCATTTCGCTCACGGTGAAACAACAGCAAGTTCCGGTAGTCCATTTTGTAGACATGATCGCCTGATGTGATTAAAACATAGTCCGGATTGAATTGTTCGATAAATGGGATGTTCGCATACACTGCGTTTGCCGTTCCGCTATAGCCGCCCTGTTCCCAAGAAACGGGATGCAAAGGATATATCTGGGCCTGAAACGTCGACTGTCCGATGGTGTCAGGCAAGGAAAATGGGTTACGCGGCATTAGCACGCCAATTGTATCAAGCTGCGAATTGCAACAGTTGCTTAAGGTAAAATCAATTAAGCGATAACTACCGGCGAACGGTACCGCCGGTTTGGCAATGCTCTTTGTTAATTGCGCTAGGCGAGTACCCGCACCGCCTGCTAAAACCAAGGCAATAATTTGTGCTCGCTTCATAATCACGTCTCCTAATGTAGTAATCCCGCAGCCAGTTGCTTACATGCGAGCTTTGGAACAAACCATGTAAGTGCCAGTGCTATGGAAGCGTATTAGTTAATCCATAATACCCCATGCCTTCGCCAAGCCTGGATGTAGGAATGATATCAGCCGCTGTAGTAAATCACTTATACAGCAACAATCATAATTGTCATGACAATTATGATTGTAAAAGTCAATTATTTGATACTACCCTAATACAATGCTCACCTGTTTAAGTATTGACAATTATGATGCCAACCGGAACCGATCTCTTAACATGGTTCAACCCCAATGACTTTGACGTTCGGCTTTTATTCCCAATACCAATTTATCTTTTAAGATATACTTCCAAAGCTGCCAATAGTGACCACAATCCGCTCTTTAATTAAGGTGCAATTTTAGCTTTCGATTTGCAATACTACCTGAAGCTGTAAATGTAGTATTATCTCGTGTTTAAAAAATATTCTGACCAATAATAGGAACAATGGGATATGCCTATTTACAATAACTATATAGTTGTCACGACGACTGATAATTAAAAAATGCCTATTTATTATTGCAAATTTGATTTAACATATCTTTTTTTCTATCGTTTTATGTTTCTTCTATTCCAATTGTTGCTTTATCTAGCAATAAATATCCAAAGCTACAGGAACCATAATCTTGCCGGATATAAAAGAAGGTGCCGTGTTATCGATTAACACAGCACCCTGTTATCCGTCCGCGGAAGCAAAGGGACGGAAGCATAGTCGAGTAGAAGCGCGCCTCGCGGCACGCCCCCCTCACAGAACCGGACGTGCCCTATTAAGGCATCCGGCTCTTCATAGCAGCATTTACTTACGTTTAGCCATAGATATTTACATAGATCCTCGCTTTAGCTAGCGGGAATCTATCTTTGAGTTTTGCAAATCCTTCCCAGGTCAAGCTCTTCTTTTGGCTTCTTCGATTAAGTACTTCAAACAATTTACGCCGTATATAGTATCCAAATGTATTGATAGCGCTGCTGTTGTCGGTTACTCCATAGTAGCGGAAGTGACCAACCAGCTTGATGTTTATCTGCTTAATCAATTTTCCTATCTCTGTATGCATATTTTGATAGAGCCATCCAGCGAAATGTTTTAGCTTTGCTCTCAATTTCTTCCGGCTGGTTTTCCTTTTGACGCGGAATTTTCCCTTCTTGCTCTTGCTACAGTAGTGCGTGAACCCAAGAAAGTCGAATGTCTCCGGTTTGCTGGCCCCTTGGTTATTCCGTCTTTCCTCAGCAAAGCGCCCGAATTCGATAGTCTTTGTTTTCTCCTCTGCTATTTCTAGGTTGAATTTCCTCAATCGTTCTATCAACTTACCGTAGAAATCTTCGGCATCTTCTTGGTATTGAAAGAAGCATACAAAGTCGTCACAGTACCGAATTAAATAGGCCTCGCCTCTGCATTCCCGCTTTATCTTTACCATAAACCACAGGTCGAGCACATAGTGCAGGTATATGTTCGCCAGGGTTGGGGATATGATTCCCCCTTGCGGCGTTCCGGTGTCCGCCTCTTCTAGTTTCCCCTGTTCCATGACACCTGCTTTAAGAAATCGTACTATCAGTCTCAATAGATTCGGGTCTTGGATTCGTTCTTGTAGAAACTTCACCATCCACCCGTGTTCTACGTTGTCAAAGAATCCTTTAATGTCCGCATCCACTACATAGCTGACCTTCTTGCTTTCGAGAATCTTGGTGATTTCCTTCAGCGCTTCATGGCAATTTCTCTCTGGTCTGAAACCGTAGGAGCAGTCCAGAAATTCCGGTTCGTAGATGGCTGTCAGGACTTCATTAAGTACTTTCTGCACCAGTTTGTCCTCATAGGCAGGTATCCCTAGTGGGCGTTTCTTCTTATCCGTTTTGGGGATGTAGACTCTCTTTACTGGCTGCGGCTTGTACGCTTGCCGCTTCATTCTTTCCAGGAGATTCTTGATGTTTTCCTGTAGCTTTTCACCGTATTCTTCTTTGGTTACACCATCAACGCCTACTGCCTTGTCTGCTGACAGAATACTATGGGCCGCGTTCAGGCTTTCCTCGTCAATAGCATGGATAAGGGTTTGCAACTTGACTCTCGGTCTTTGTTTGGCTAATTCAGCTATCCTTGTCAGCTTTGTTTCCAATGGGTTCTCTGCCTCCAGTGCAGCATTGTTTCTTTTTCCAAGGCCACTACTATGTTACGTCCTTCCCTCCGCTGGCATTACCCGGCTTCTTCGGTACTACGACGTAATCCGACTCCCTGTCGCTTATTTGGCTTCCTCATCTTCGACTTGTCCGCCATACTCCTTTGAGAGCGGCAGGGTCTCCCAAGTTCACACGGAGTAACAGTGTGTAGCATGCCAAGACCTACGATCCCGGGCTGCCGCGATTAGCTCGCCTGTATCGCTAACTGCGGTGTTGTCTTCTGCTCGTCCCATGCATCGACCTTGACCATTGATGATTTCGGGATTCTACATCTTCAGCTTGTGCTTTCGGCCTACTACCTTTCCTGCCTACGCTTAGACCTGGCGTTACCGCTTCAGTCCCAAGGCTGGATACTGGGTGGTTGGCTAGACCTTCCCAGACGGGATTTCCACCCGCTTTACTCCGTGCGCTTCTTGGCGCACGGGACGTACATTTTGCTTCGCAAAATGCAATAAAAAAAGAAGCAAAAAGAACGTCCCCGCGCTTCCCGCCCCACTCTTATCAGCTAGCCAATATTAGTTTTTCAACAGCTTCTTTTTCATTGAACATGAAGAATATAGCTTTCCCTTTATTACTTTCGTAAATGAAATCTTTCAAACTCTTACTCGAATACATAGAAAAATCACCCACTATCGCAAGTTTCATGCGATAATTAATGAACTTTTGTAAAATTTCTCCTGCCAGTCGTGTTTTCAAGTGAAAGAAATCCTCACAGATTGCCGATTTATTCAAAATTATAGAATTGCAACCTGTTTCAAAATTTACTGTTGCAATAAAGTCTAGTGCTGACTGCACATCAGTTATAAGTATCTCGTTACTATTTACAATGGCAATTTCTACATCATTCTTTTTTATTGTTTTTATTTCCATATTTCCCTCCAATTCACTTTCTTGCTGCTTCATGGATTCTTCCGAATTTCATTATATCAGGCAATCGTATCAAGCATATTCGCCAACGGCCAATCAGGATTTGTCAATATGGCCTATTCAATTAATAGCTTATTCATCTATATATTTCTTCGTTTCGGTTTACAATATACACACATCTAAGCCCCACAAAAAAATCAGAGTTATGTCAAACTGCGTCTCAGCATAACCCTTTTTACATGCATCATCTTAACTTTGTTATTATTCAAATAATACTTTTCTTGCCATTTGCTCATATTCATCGAGCCCCGATATTGCAGCAAACTCAGCGATCGCAACTGGGTAAGCGGTTGCAAGCTCAAGGATATGTTCTTTCATCCTGGGCCAAACATATCCACCTGATTGCTTATATGCCTCAATAAGCGAATCAAGCCCCTCTTCACCAAATGTCCTGTAATGAGCAACAAAGTCATTCGATATATCGGTTACTTTTGCTTCTGTCCAATCTATCAATCCCGTTACCCTTGCCTTTTTATCAATCAAAATATGACCAGCATGAACATCTCCATGAATAAAACCGGTTTCTTTAGGCCAAACCTCATGATCATTCAGCCAAGTCTGCCATCGATGCCACAAGGCTTCACCCACTCCATACTTTTCTTTCACGGTATCCATACGCATTTTCATTGATTGACGCGCTTCTGCCGGTGTATGAACAACCAATCCCGCTTCAATGGCTCTTTCCTTGGGAATGCGGTGTAAAGCTGCCAGTGCTTTTCCCAGTGTCTGATGGAAAACCGCTGGAACATTATTTATATCAATCTCCCATACATATGCCTGCTTTTCAGTATCTATTGTGCCTGCGGGAACACCCTTTAACTTCTTGTAGGCAATTAGTTCCTCTGTATAAATCGACCAGTGTGGAGACTGAAAAATACTGATACATTGATTTACAATATCTAATACCTTCTTCTCTATCTTGGTCCGTGGAATGACATCCTGCCGCCTGGGAAAGCGTAATACCCACTCATCTCCGAGATGGTCAGTGGCAAACACAACCTGAAAATCAAGACCTGATTCGTTAAATACCAGCGTGTCATCTTTTAGTTTTATTTTATAGTTCTCCATGATATCCATTACTCGTTCTTTGGTTTTCCCCATCCGCCTTCACATCCTCAAATATCTAAATAGAGTTGTCCTAATATAGGTTCTATTGTGACTTTGTATTATGCATCTATTCAAGCAAAAAAACGTCCCCATGCTTCCAGCCGCAGGAAAATGCCTTGTTACAGAATTTCTACATACCCGTCCGTTCCGTTCACCCGGATTTTTTGACCGTCTTTAATCAGCTTAGTAGCATTTTCCACGCCTACGACTGCCGGAAGACCGTATTCTCTGGCTACTACAGCACCATGGGTCATAAGCCCGCCGATTTCCGTAACCAAACCGCTGGCCGAAACGAATAAGGGTGTCCACCCGGGATCGGTGAAAGGGGCTACCAGAATATCGCCTTTTTCTAAGACGGCTTCTTCCAGCTTGGTGACAACCCGTGCCCGTCCTTCCACAACCCCGGCTGAAACAGGAGCTCCCGCCAGGGCTCCTTCAGGTAAGTCACGCTGAGCGTACGAGCCGACAATCGCCTCACCCTCGCTGGTCAGTACTCGCGGCGGCTTCAGTTTCTCATATTTTGCATACTTCTCCTTCAACGCGGTGATCTTATCCCGATCAGCCCGACCGGTGGCTACCGCAGCCGTCAGTTCCTCCAGCGTCAGGTAGAAAACATCCTCTGCCCGGTCCACCGTGCCTCGCTCTACCAGCCTTGCCGCTTCTTCCATGATGACCCGCTTATACTCATCGAGCAGACTTACCATCAGATATTTGGGGTATTCCCTAAGACCGATGAACTCGCGATACGTTCTGACGAGTTTCCCCATAAGCCGGGCCTTGAAGCTGCCCCCCAGCTTCCGTTGCAGCCGCAGCAGCAACGTTTGCGCTGCCTGTTCGGCTTCCACCCTTCCTTGAGCAAACTTGAGTCGATGTTCGCCCGGCTCTGTGCTCTGGATATGACTTATGATGGATGGCACCAATTGGGTTGGCTTTTCCCGCCATCTGGGCCGGGTGATGTCAATTTCACCCGGACAACGCATGCCGTATTTAGCTAAAAAGGCTGTGAATGCCGGCCGGATCGCCGCGCCCCCCTCGACTCGCTCCAGGCCGTCCAGGAAAGTGGCGTCATCCGCTCCCTTCATGTACTCCAGCGCGGCCGGATAAGGCCGGATAACATCAGCCAGGTCACCCAGTTCCAGGCCCATTTCTGTCGACACGTTGCCCGGCGCCGACTTGGTCAGTTCGTCCAGTACTGAGGATTCACCCAGCCAGCGGCGCGCCAGCCGGCCGATCAATAGCGACGCCAGCCAGGCCACAAACACCGGCTTGCCTATCGTGTCCATAAAGACCATAAAAACCTTGCCGAAATGATTGGCAAGAAACTCCAGCCTATCCCGGCCCGAGCGCCGGGATAGCTCACTCTGCAACTCGCTGAGGATTTGGCTGCTGATTGCCGTCACGTCAGGAGCTTCGAGCTTCTCCCTGAACAGCATCTCATACATTCCTCCGGCCATCGTACCCATGCTTTTTCTCATATACGACTTCGTACCTGCGGCCCGTTTGCGCGGCTTTAGTGTGGCGATGAAATCGCGACGGCGGATGACCTCGGCGATAGCGCTGCTGAGTAGCACGTCCGACTTGCTATACAGGGCCGGCGCTGTCTTCCGCCCTAGCCACGAGGCCAGCGTATCGGTTATATCGAAGTACAGATGTCCCCCTGCCGGCACTATACTGTACTGGCTGTCGATCGTCGCCATCGTTTTCGCCCAAATAGACATCCCTAACGGTTTGATCGGGTCGGTCATCATCTGCACGTGCCCAAAGGAAACGTATACTCCCGACGTTGCGTCGGGCAATTCCGGCAAAGGATATAAGGTGGTTATCGGACGACTCTGAACGACATAAATCCTACCGTCAGTATAGCCCCACTCGATATCTTGCGGCCTGCCGAAATGCTCCTCGATTCGCCTTCCAACCTGGGCCAGCGCCAGAATGGCCTCATCTGGCAATGCTTGCTTGCTTTGCTCTTGCGAAGGGATGTCCCGCTCTTCCGTACCGCCACCGGCTAAAGGATAGATGGCCAGTTTTTTGACGGCAATCTGTCTTTTAACAATCCGCTCGGCCCGCACTTTGTAAAGGTCGGCATTGACCAGCCCCGATACCAATGCCTCTCCCAAACCAAAAGCGGCGTCGATGGAAATCACCTTGCGATTGCCTGTCACCGGATCAGCGGTAAACATAATGCCGGACACCTCGGGAAAAACCATCTGCTGCACGACTACCGACAGCAGCACCTTGCGATGATCGAAGCCGTTTTTCGCCCGGTAGGTGATGGCCCGGTCGGTAAATAGTGATGCCCAGCATTTGCGGACATGGACAAGCAGCTCATTTTCTCCCTTGATGTTCAGATAGGTATCTTGCTGCCCGGCAAAGGATGCTCCCGGCAGGTCTTCCGCTGTCGCGCTGGAGCGGACGGCATAGGCATGCTGACTGCCCGTTTTCTGCCAAGCTTGAATAATCTCCTGGCTGATAGGGGAAGGAATATCAAGGTTTTCCAGATACGTCCTTATACGCCGGCCTGCTTCCTTGATGGTTTCCAGCGCTTCAGCCTCTATGTCCCGCAAAGCCTCTAGTAGTCTGGCGAACTCCTCGCTTCGGTTCACAAAATCGGTATAAGCCTGAGTAGTAATGCAAAAGCCTGTAGGCACATTAACCCCTGGAATATGGCACAATTCACCAAGATTGGCTCCCTTTCCGCCAACCAGGGCAAGACTTGATTTATCCGTTTCCGAGAAATAAAGCACATACTGATTCATGCTAGCACTCCTTTCTTACAATAGTGGACTTAAAAATTAATATCTTAAAAGAATTATAAGGCATCTTGTTTCACAAGAATAGCCACACCCTCTATTCTGTAAAGGTTGACTATTCTCACTGTAATACTATTCTCCTATTAGTAATCCTGGATACCTAAATAAAATGTATAAATTTGAGCCGGTCAAGATGATTTTCATCCACCAACCGGCTCAAATTTATATTGCTTCAATTCTATGAACCTGGTTCTGCAAAGAGAGGTCAAACTGTTCAGTCCAAGCTCTTTACAATACACTGGGTAGAATAGACCAATCCATTGCAATCGCTATTGTCATCAAAAAACCCGCGAACTTCGCGGGTTGAAAGGCACGCAGGACAAATTCCCGTGTGCCTGTTTGTTTTTTTATATATTCAATTCACTTAACAACAATCAGCTCATAGTCCCGAGTACCCAAACCGATTTTCTCCGCATGCTCCAAACAGGTACGCCATTCGGACTCAGGTGAAGAGTTATTGAAATGGTTATGCCGGTCAACAAAGCCTGGTTTTGTTATGTTATCGCTCAATTGGCTACCCGGAAGCGGTTCAGACTTCAGACAAGCATCTACACAGGCTTGATCCAATGCCAGCGGGTCAAAAGAGGCAAACATCCCCAGATTAGGCAGAATCGGTGCATCGTTCTCCCCGTGGCAATCGCAATTGGGAGACACATCCACCACCAAAGAAATATGGAAGCAAGGACGTCCGTCCACTACCGCCTTAGTATACTCTGCCATGCGGCAGTTTAAGAGTTCGTTGGCATTGTCGAGATTGAACCTGATGGCATCAAAATTACACGACCCCAGGCAGCGGGCACAGCCAACACAGTTTTCTGGATTAACTGTCATCTTTTTGCTGGAGGTGTCAAACAGCAGACCTGAGTTGGCACACTCCTTATGACATTTATTGCAGCCCCGGCACAAATCCTCTTTTATGTAGGGTTTGCCGCTGCTGTGCTGTTCGGTTTTTCCGGCGCGGGAGCCGCTGCCCATGCCAATGTTTTTAATCGCACCGCCAAAACCGGTCATCTCATGGCCCTTGAAATGGGTCAGGCTGATGAACACATCTGCATCCATAACGGCCCGGCCAATTTTGGCCTCCTTCACGTATTCTCCCCCCACAACAGGTACCGCGACATCATCAGTGCCTTTCAGCCCGTCTCCGATCAGAATAGGACAGCCTACTGTCAGCGGAGTAAACCCATTTTCCCATGCACATTCCAAATGCTCCAGGGCATTTTTTCGTTTGCCAGGGTACATAGTGTTGCAGTCAGTCAAAAATGGCTTGCCGCCCAACTCCTTTACTACGTCTGCCACGGCCTTGGCATAATTGGGACGAAGATAGCTGATATTGCCCAGCTCGCCAAAATGCAGCTTGATAGCGGCAAACTTGCCCTCCATATCAATTTGTCCGATACCGGCTTGCTTGATTAGCTTTTTTAGTTTGGCAGGCAGTCCGTCTCCGAAAGCCACTGTACGGAAATCGGTAAAATAAACCTGTGCTTTTTCCATTTTAATTTGCTCCTTTTGCTACTTTCTTCTCATGCATTATTTTAATCCCTAGTGTTAACTCCATGTCAAGCTTTTATCAGTAAATAGTTCGTAAAATGAAAAGGTAACTTCATGATTGTAAGGGTAAATTCGTGTTTCATGATGTTAGTCTTGCACTACTTTTTGGTACAATGAATAGGCAGTGGATTCCTCCTCAAGCTAGGAGGTCATTATGGCTAAAACTAATTATGATGGCAAACATTTGACAACCACCCATCGCATTAAGATTGAGAAAGGGTTATTGGACGGTGAATCTCTAGCTTCTATTGCTAGAAAAATCACTAAACATCCCAGTACTGTGGCTAAGGAAATCAAAAAATACCGCTACTTTCCCGAGAGGGAATGTTCTGCCAAAAAGCTTCCCTGCCTTTTTAAAAAAAGCTGTCAGCTTCGTTTTCTCTGTGACAAAAAGGACTGTGTTAAACTCTGCAAGACCTGTTATGATCCCTCGCGTGAGGCTGATTGTCATGAAATCTGCCCCGATTACGCAGCTACCGTCTGCTCTAAAATCCAGAAAGCACCTTATGTCTGTAATGCTTGCTCTAAGGTTAAACGCTGCTCGCTTCAGCATGCCTTCTATTCCGCTCAGCAGGCAGATGAAGCAGCCCAGGATCTTCTGGTTTCCTGCCGCAGTGGAATTAACCAGTCTCCGGCCGACATCGCCCTGCTCAATGACCTCATTTCACCTTTATTAAAGCAAGGGCAATCTCTGGCTCACATTTATGCCCATCACGGACATGAGATTCCTTGCTGCCGCAGAACACTTTACAATTACATCGATCAAGGAGTCTTTACCGCAAGAAATATTGATTTAAGACGCCGCGTCCGTTATCAATGCAAAGAACGGAAGAAAGCAACCCGAGTGAGCCTCTCGGCCAGAGAATTCTGCATCAACCGTACGTATGACGATTTCTGTGCCCTATTGAAAAAAGCTCCTTCTTCTCTGGTGGTCGAGATGGACACTGTGGAGGGCGGACGCGGGAATAGTAAGCAGGCTTTTTTAACTTTATTTTTCCGGAACTGTTCCCTGATGCTTATCTTTGTTATCCCAGAAAAAACGCAGGAATGCGTCATCGAAGTCTTTGATACCCTTTCAGAAAAGCTGGGGATCCAAATCTTTCAGGAACTTTTCCCGCTCATCCTTACCGACAACGGAACTGAGTTTCAAAATCCGCAACGCTTAGAATGCGATCGTCACGGCGTAAGTCGGACAAGCATCTTTTACTGTAATCCAAACAGTTCCTGGCAGAAAGGGATGCTTGAGAAGAACCATGAATACCTGCGCTATGTCATTCCCAAAGGGCAAAGCCTAGATACTTATAACCAGCGTGATGCTACTCGTTTAATGAACCACATCAACAGTGAAGCAAGAGACAGCCTGAACGGTTGCACTCCGTTCAGGCTGTCTCTTTTGCTGTTAAATCCAAAATTGCATGAACTTCTGAAACTAGTTGCAATTCCTCCGGACGAGGTTACTCTAAAACCCTCACTCTTAAAATAACACTCATCATACAGGAAAATCCACTGCCGAATTTAGTCTTGCACGAAAACGACATGTGGAACTGAGTTTTGCACGCTGTTTCAGATGTCTGTTTTCCCTGTGTAAAAACAGGAAAATTAATCTCTTTAATGGCATTATACCAGATTTTTTTCTCTTTCGTAAATAAACTGAATTGACCTTAGCCTTGCATTCTCAATGCTTTGATCGATTCTTGAAGTTACCTTTTCATTTAACCATCAGTAAATAGTTCTTTCCGAAACTGGCAAGATACTGAGAATAAGATTCCCAAATGTTTATATAGCTCTTCGCCAATCTGCTGGTCACTTTTCGCTTCATAGAGCAGCTCAATTATCCTTACGGGAAAAATGATAAGTGCGGCATTGTAAATCAGATTATTTCTTCTCTTGCCGCCGTCAAAAAATATCGTAAAACTCTGAGCTCCATAAATCCGCCCCCAATAGTTCTTAGTAAGAGTATACAATCTTAATCCATTCCTAAAAACTATAGAAGTGTATTCTTTATAGGTATTTGTTATTTATATTCTGCCAACCTATAATAAATCAAAAGGAGTGATCGCATCAAATTTATAACAGAATTGGATATATATATGCTGTGGATAAGCAAAATAATTTACTGATAATGATACTGATGTTAGGAGTTTTCAGTATTTTGAATACTGAGATGGGGATTATTGGGGTATTGCCTTTGGTTGCTGAACATTTTTATGTCAGTATATCCCAGGCAGGACTCCTGGTGAGTCTCTTTGCCCTTGCGGTTGCCATATCTGGCCCAACTTTGCCGTTGTTGTTTTCCGGTATAAACCGGAAACAGGTAATGCTGCTTGCGTTGGGGGGCTTCCTTATAGGCAACACCGTCTCAATATTTACATCGGATTTTACCATCGCAGTAATTGCCCGCGTGGTTCCGGCCTTTTTTCACCCAATCTATGTTTCCTTGGCTTTTACGGTAGCTGCTGCGTCAGTCAATAAAGAAGAAGCTCCTAAAGCTGTTTCCAAGGTGTTTATTGGCGTATCAGCAGGTATGGTGCTGGGAGTGCCGGTCAGCAGCTTTATTGCCAGTACAACTTCCTTGGGAATGGCGATGTTATTCTTTGCGGCTGTGAATGCTGTAGCATTCATTGCTACCCTTATTTTTGTACCGTCTATGCCTGTTCACGAAAGACTCTCTTACGGAGAACAAGTGCGTGTTTTAAGAAAATCAATTACCTGGGTTTCCATCGCCGCTGCCCTTTTGATGAATGGTGCAGTATTTGGGGTGTTTAGTTATCTTGCCGGGTATCTTGAAAGTGTTACGAAACTTTCCTGGAATATCATTAGTTTGCTGCTGCTAATATATGGCAGCTCAAATATTATTGGTAATATTATCGCCGGAAAGCTGCTCGTAAAACGTGCTGCGAAAACGATAATGCTCATTCCTTTAGCCTTGGGAGCAGTTTACATCCTGTTATTAATGGGGACGTTCACCGCTCTGCCTATGGGCGTAATTATCCTGGTTTGGGGAATTTTAGCCGGTATAAACGCCAATGTTACACAATATTTGATTATGTCGGCAGCACCGGAGGCTCCAGATTTTGCTAACGGCTTATTTTTAACAGCCGTTAACTTAGGAACAACCATTGGCGCGGCGGTATGCGGATTATTCATATCAGAAATGGGTATGCAATACATCTTGTTGGGGGGACTTCTATTTTTACTGGTAGGCGCTGTATTCAGCTTCCTAAAAGTCCACATGAGTTCTGCAAAACCGCTTGCCGGTTAACAATAAAGATATGGGAGGAAAAACAGTGAGTAAAAAAGTTTTGATTATTTCAACAAGCCCCCGTAAGGGCGGCAATTCTGAAACCTTGGCAAAGGAGTTTGCCAACGGTGCCGAAGCAGCAGGACACAAGGTAGAGATAGTTTGCCTGCATGATAAAACTATTGGCTTTTGCATCGGCTGCTTTGCTTGCCAAAAAACACAGCGTTGTGTCATCCATGACGATGCCGACATCATCGCACAAAAAATGCTGACCGCTGAGGTCATTGCCTTTGCCACACCCATTTATTTTTACGAAATGAGCGGGCAGATGAAAACCATGCTGGATCGCTCCAATCCGCTATTCCCCGCCGACTATGCTTTCCGTGATATCTATTTGCTGGCAACTGCGGCGGAGGATGAAGAAAGTGCAATGGACGGTGCCATTAAGGGCCTCACGGGTTGGATTGATTGCTTTGCAAAAACAAGCTTAAAAGGTGTTGTGCGCAGCATCGGAGTAACAGATGTCGGGGATATTGCCGAAAAACCGGCTCTCCAGGAAGCCTATGTATTAGGAACGGCACTTTAATCTGTAAAGGAGTGGCTGAAGGAAATGAAAAAACAATATCTATATTGCTTTCCATTCTATGTGTGATTGCTTTGGCTGGCTGTTCAACCACTCCTTTAGCGCCCTCTTCTCCTCCGCCAGAACCGGGCATATTGAAAAACCCGCTGCCCTCCGGGCAGACTTCACAAGCAAAAGGTAATACCATGCGGACTATAACTATACGGGTTGGTAATAAAAATTTTAGAGCAACCCTATATGACAATGATTCTACACGGGCGCTCACGGCGAAGCTGCCCCTGACCTTGAACATGGACGAACTGAATGGCAATGAAAAATTCTACTTTTTTCCGGAAAAATTTCCTACCAATAGCGAGCAAGGAGGAAGTATCAAAACCGGTGATTTAATGCTCTATGGTTCTGACTGTTTGGTGCTGTTCTATAAGAATTTTTCCACTTCGTACAGCTATACAAGGCTTGGGTATGTTGAAGATGCCAACGGGTTAGCGGCTGCGCTTGGCAGTGGGAGTGTACAGGTAACTTTTAGCGCACCGTAGATGCCAGACTTAGTAGATATATTTTATATAGACAAGCAAAGGTTTGTCTTGAAAGGGGGGAATGCCTGTACATACCTTTTGTAAAAAATTATGTAATTCAGAAAAGCATAATTACAATCACAAAAACGTGGAAAGGGGTCCTATAAAAATGAAAAAAATGATTACTCGTGGGTTCAAAATGCTCACAGCAATGACACTGGGCTTGGTTTTATCCACTGCCAGCATTGGCATTGCAGCTGCTGCAGACATGTTAAATGGCGCAGATAACTTTTACAAAAGCGACAAGGTGACTGTGCAAAAAGTTACATTTAAAAACCAATACAATATGAAGGTTGCAGGGAATCTTTTTATTCCTAAGGCTATGAGTAAGAACACCAAAAATCCTACAATCATTGTCGGCCATCCCATGGGTGCAGTAAAAGAACAAAGCGCCAATCTATATGCCACGAAAATGGCTGAACAAGGTTTCGTTACTTTGTCCTTGGACTTGTCTTTCTGGGGAGAAAGTGCGGGACAGCCTCGCAATGTTGTTTCGCCAGACATCTATGCCGAAGATTTCAGTGCTGCGGTAGACTTCCTGGGCACCCAGCCGTTTGTTGACAAAGAGCGAATTGGTGTTATCGGGATCTGCGGCAGTGGCAGCTTCGCTATCAGCGCAGCCAAGATCGACCCGCGCATGAAAGCCATTGCCACAGTCAGCATGTATGATATGGGTTCTGCCAACCGTAATGCTCTTAACCATTCTTTAACCCTTGAACAGCGCAGAGCTATCATCGCCGAAGCAGCCGAGCAGCGCTATGTGGAATTCAAAGGCGGTGAAACCAAATACACCAGCGGCACTGTGCATGAACTGAACGAAGACACCCACCCCATCCAGCGAGAGTTTTTTGATTTCTACCGCACCCCAAGGGGTGAGTTCACTCCCAAAGGCTCGTCACCTAAACTCACGACACACCCCACACTGACCAGCAACATCAAATTCATGAATTTCTATCCGTTCAATGACATAGAAACCATTTCTCCCCGTCCGATGCTGTTCATCACCGGCGATCAGGCCCATTCCAAGGAGTTCAGCGAAGATGCTTACAAGCGTGCGGCTGAGCCCAAAGAATTATATTATGTTCCTGGCGCAGGTCATGTAGATTTGTACGACCGGGTGAATCTTATCCCCTTTGATAAGCTTACCTCCTTCTTTTCCCAGTATCTGAAATAAGATGAATAAACAGGCACGCCGGATAAATTCCGGCGTGCCTGTTTATTCATCTATTCAGTTCACTAAGATACATAAATTTACTAATACCTGTTAACGGGATGTATTTTCTTTTCATTTGTCCTTCAATTATCCCATGCCATCATACCCTTACAAGGTTTTGCCGAGTATCTACCTCCATTTCCACAATGCCAGAAAATATGTTCCGCATTGTGGAAATGCGTCAACGTATTTGGTAATTTCTTTTAACTTGAATAGTTCGATACAATTTGTGCCGAGTACTTAATTGAATTGGTATTTTCTTATATTGTCAGTTCTAAACTATTAGCGTATAATTTTTAAATAGTAACATTCCTATTTATTAGCTGACAGATTTATAAAAAAACGATTGATTGGAGACTACTTTATTGAAAGCATGGCTAATTGCTGTTTTTTTTACAATCTTATTCATTACTCCTCACGCCCAAGCCCACCCACACGTGTTCATTACCCCGAAAGCAACGTTGATCACAAATGATCATTTTGTTTCACAGATCAATGTGGAATGGGAGTTTGATGCTATGTCTTCATCACTGTTTTTAGAAAGTGTTGGTTCTAACACTACAGAAATATGGAATCTAGTCTTTCCCGAAACACAATTGCTGGCAAATGGCGGTCAAACGGCTCGAACCGGATATTATGCCTATGTCGAAATAGATGGGAGAATCATTGATAATTTAGTTCCGACTGGTTTTACAGCGGAATTTATCGATGAAGTTTTACGCTGTCGATTCACGCTCAACATAAACCAAACGGTCGGGAATACAATGAAACTTGGTTTTAGCGATCCTACAAACTATAATGATTTCGATATACAAAGAGGAAATTTTCAGGTTCTTGCCCAAAATGGAGCCATTCCTGTGTTGGAAAAGCAGACTGAAAACTATATTGATAAAATTTTACTGTCATGGTAGCATGAGAAATTATGAAACTACGAATAACCTCTATTCTTTTACTGGTTTTTTTTATCTATTGCCTGGTCATTGCAACGCCTGCGTTATTCTCCCAGGCGGAAGCCAAACCGCACGTCGACACAATTTCACAGCAAGTAAGCGATGTATTCCAGCATAACGCCTTGCTTGTTCAGCTTACCAAGTTACAACAGAGTTTAAATAAAGATATTGCCATGAAAATAAAGGAACTAAAACAGCAAGAAGATCCGTTGCTGCTTGTTTCCCTTTTATTCATGTCCTTTATCTACGGTATTGTTCATGCTATCGGCCCTGGTCATGGCAAATCCATTATTTCGAGCTGGATTATTGCACAGCAGCGAAAATTAAGTACGGTGATCTTTGTTTCGGGCTTGGCCGCTGCCGCGCATGCACTATCGGCCACTCTGATCGTGGGTGGCACTTACGTACTATTGGGCAAATTTGCAACAGTAAGTACACAAAAGTTAAATGTCTATTTGCAAATCGCTGCAGCCATCCTGATAATTGGGATGGGTTTGGCAATGCTGATTCGCCTGGTTCATGGACGTTTCAGCCAAAGCCGGTCTGATCTGGGACAAGCATTGCCCAGCCCCTGGGAAAGTCCATCTGTTGTTGCTCTCTCTATTGGGGTTGTACCTTGCCCCGTTACAAGTGTAGTGCTAATATTCTGCCTGACGTTAGGTCTCATTTGGCAGGGGCTCTTACTAGTCCTTTCTTTCGCTGCCGGTATGGGAATAAGTCTTATCACCATTGCTTTTCTGGTATGGTCGTGTAAAGAAAAAATAACGCCAAAAAAGCTTTCCGGATTTCACCATGTGGTCACCCACGTCTTTCCTGCAATCGGAGGAATCTTCCTGGTTACGATTGGGTCGGCTATACTCTATTCCCTGTTATAACATTACGAGCCAAGCAAAAGTCTTGTATCCGGTGTATCACCGGATACAAGACTTTTGCTTGGCTCTACTATTGATGCTGATGTTTTCCCTCCTCATCCCTCTTCAGTTCTCTAGAAGCGCTTGTTGATACGCAGTTAATAAGAACGGGGGTGTCTCAATAACATTGATACACCCCCGTTTACTTTATTCAGAACAGGCTGACAATGCACGATACAAGTTCTTCATTTCTTCTCCGTATGTAAAATTAACCCAATTTTAATATTAAGATAACAATAAACTGCGTTTTTTACTTGATAATGAATTTGTACATATTTAAAAATTGTAAGGAGGAATTGTTGAAGTGAGTAAGAAAAAGAGCTGGTATTTCCTGGCTGCAGTTGTTGGTGCTCTCGTTGTAGCAATGGTAAGTTTTGCAGTACCCAATCCTACATCTGCAGTTGCCGGTGAAGAGAATGGCTACTATGGGAAAAAAGCAAAGTACGTATTTTATTTCATTGGTGATGGTATGGCGATGCCGCAGATTAATTCAACTGAAATTTTCAAAGGTACTCTTTCCAGCAGTGACCCTATGTACAAAGAAAAACTGAGTTTTACTGTTTTTCCCCACCAGGGGATGCAGACAACCCACTCTACCAGCAGTTTCATCACTGACTCTGCAGCTGCCGGCACCGCTCTGGCAAGTGGGCACAAAACAGCCAACGACGTGCTAGGTGTAGATCCTGCCAACAAAATAAAATATAAATCAATGGCTGAAATGGCGAAAGAAAAAGGCATGAAAGTTGGCATTGTTTCCAGTGTATCTCTCGACCATGCAACTCCTGCCGTATTCTATGCTCATGAAGCCAGTCGCAATAACTTTTACGAAATTGCATTATCAATGAGCGACAGCGGTTTCGATTATTTTGCCGGCGGCGGCTTATTAGCACCTACCGGAAAGAAGAAAGACCGCCCGGATGCGTTGGAGATCGCTAAACAAAAAGGATATAAGGTAGTCAATAATCAAAATGAGATTATGAATCTCAGCCGCAATGATGGTAAAGTAATTGCTATTCAGCCTGGCTTGGCAAACGAGGAGGCTATGCAATATGAAATCGACCGCACCCACCAATTGTCGTTAGCAGACTTTACTAAAAAAGGGATTGAGCTGCTAGATAACCCTAACGGCTTTTTTATGATGGTCGAAGGCGGTAAAGTGGACTGGGCTTGCCATGCCAATGATGCTGCAACAACCATCCGGGATGTAATGGCTTTTGACAATGCCATTGCTGAAGCTCTTAAGTTCTATGCGAAACATCCAAATGAAACGCTTATTGTCGTTACCGGTGACCATGAAACAGGTGGTATGTCTGTAGGTTTCTCCGGTACAAAATATGAAACCTTTTATAATAAAATCAACAAGCAAACCATGTCTTTCGAAGAACTTGACAAGAAAATCAAAGCCTATCGCGGAATTGTTGGCGAAAACGGCGCAAACCTTCAAGATTGGCTGCCGATTCTCGCTAAGGATTTTGGACTGACCGAATTGACTGCCTATGATCAGCAGCGCTTAGCCGATGCCCTTGCTCAAAGCATGCTGGACGCAAAAAAACGCACCAAAGACGAAAAAAGTTATCTCTTATATGGCGGCTATGAACCATTCTCGATGACCGTGACCCATATTCTTAACCAAAAAGCCGGCATTGGCTGGACGACTTATGCCCACACGGGCGTTGCGATTCCGGTTTTTGCTCAAGGCACTGGTGGAGAAATGTTCCAGGGATACTATGACAATACAGATATTGCAAAAAAAATGATGAGTATTATGGGTGTTAAATTCCAGTAATAACAGTTTAAAATATTCAACTCTCACATTAGGTAAGGTAGAGCGGAAGATTGTTCCGCTCTACTCTTATCTGTATAATAGGTCAGAAAGGAACTTGCCATGATACAGCAAACTGCGCGCGATAAAACTTTAGTTTTAGTGGTAACAATCCTTTCCATGCTCCTGTATTTTCTCCCCACCGGTTTTCCTGATCAGAATGACGATTACGTCCGCAGTAAAGCCAGAGTACTGGCAGTGGATAATGCCAATGTCCATCAGCGCGGCGTAGTCAAAACCGGAGTACAGGTAGTACAATTGGTAGTAGTCAACGGACCGTTTCGTGATCAGCAGATTGAAACTACCAATCCCCTGCTTGGCAAACTTGAACTTGACAAAATCTTTCAAGCAGGTGATACAGCCTTAGTGGTAATAAAAGGACAGTCCGGACAAATTGAAGCTGCCAATCTTCTTGATCATTACCGTCTGGATATTGAGGCAATCCTGTTTGCGTTGTTTGCATTTTTGCTATTTTGGTATGCCGGCTGGACGGGCGTAAAATCATTATTGTCATTTATCTTTACCATCTTAGTACTGTGGAAAGTACTGTGGCCACTGTTTTTAAAAGGCTGGGACCCAATTATTGTTTCACTGCTTGCTGTGTGCGCAATTGTCGCTTGTGTTATCTTTCTTGTCACCGGACTTACACGGCAAGGGCTCGCCGCTTTTCTTGGCACGATGAGCGGCGCAATTACCGCATGTATTATGGCCGTCATATTCGGCAAACTGTTTAAGGTACACGGTGCGGTAGTTCCCTATGCGGAGACACTGCTCCATGTAGGTTTTAGTCAAATCGACTTAACAAAGGTTTTCTTAGCCGGAATATTCCTGGCCTCTTCAGGCGCAATGATGGATGTGGCTGTGGATATTGCTGTCTCGGTTGCCGAGCTGGTAGAAAAAAGACCGGATATTACCCGTAAAGAAGCTGTTGCTTCAGGTATGAATGTGGGCCGGGCAGTAGTCGGAACCATGACGACAACATTGCTATTGGCGTATTCCGGATCATTTACTGCATTGATGATGGTATTCCTGGCTCAAGGAACACCGGTCATAAACATTTTAAATCTGACTTATATTGCAGCAGAGGTTCTCCACACTCTTGTCGGCAGCCTTGGAGTCGTGCTTGTTGCTCCATTTACTGCGTTACTATCTGGTTGGCTGCTGGTCCATCATGGTGACACCGGAGCTGAAATTTAAAAATTGAGGTTCGAGCAAGCCAGCCCCTCCCTCGCAGCTATTCTATCCACTTGCTCAATATACACCTTTTAGGCCGAATCCAACATGTTATGCAAACATGTTGGCACATCTTTACGGCTGAGGCAATAAAAAAAACAGGCAAATGACTGCCTGCTGGCCAGTAACAAAAGTGACATACCAGCTAAAAAAGCCTGGTATGTCGCTTTTGTTTTATGTAAATTCATATAACTCTAAGCTTATTGACACCGACAAACCGCGATTACTAGGTTAAAAAACCAGTATGCCAATAAAAGTCATATAGTTTGAGACCCCAGGATTTTTTCATGTACACCTCACCTAGGTCTGTACATTGTTTTCTATAGTCTGGTACAAACTAGGAATATTCTTATTTAGGGGGCACTATATGGAAATTATCCTAAGCCTTATGCCTTTTTTATTCATTATAGTTTTTGCCATTTTAACTAGATGGATCATCCCTTCAATTATCATTGGACTAATGATCGGGGCGTTTTTAAGATCCGACAACAGTCTGTTGGAAGCACTTGACTTATTTAGTTCATATATTACCGGCGCTATTACGGATGAATCCAATGCCATTATTCTGGTCTTTTTATTCGGGTTTGGTGCTCTGTCGGAAATATTCAAGCTAGGCGGAGGAATTTCAGCCTTTGCCAGACTTGCAGAAAAACGACTGCAATCCGAGCGGAGCGCCTACCTCAGCGTTTGGCTGATAACTCCCCTCACCTTCCTCGACTGTTGTTTTCGCATAATTTCCAGCGGCATTATTTCCAAGGCCGTCTTGGAAAGAACCAACGGTTCAAAAGACCGGCTGGCCTTCATCATCAACAGCTCGTCCCAGCTAATCCCGCTGATTCCGTTTGCCACTACGTATATTGGCTATATTTTGGGGTTGCTATTGCCAATGCTGCTGCAATTAAATGTGAACACCAGCCCTTATACACTGTATCTTCAGGCTATCCCCTATAATTTTTATTCCATCATTATGGTTCTTTTCAGCGGAATGCTGACTTTTACGGAGATTAAACCGCTGCAACTTTTTCGACCCGCCTATAAACCAATGCTGTCGGAACAAGGTAAACATACTCAAGGCGAAGCCGAGCATCAGCATACCTTTGAAGAAAAACTCCCACCGCGTCTTTTCAATCTCGTCCTGCCACTCCTGATTATGATTTCGGCCCTGTTTTACCTGGTATGGCGTTCCGGCGTTAGCCGGGGAGGCACCTCCTTAAGTCAAGCCCTGATATTTGCCGACTACGAACTGGCCGTCTTAAACGCCACAATAATCACCCTCAGCCTGACTATTTTATTGTATCTGATGCAAAAAGTCCCGGCAAAGTCGCTGCAAAAAGCCTTTTTTGCCGGCGGCGTGGAAATGCTGCCGCCAATCATTATCATCAGCCTGGCCTGGGCAATGATTCTGGTGTCCCGCGACTTGGAGTTTTATGATATCGCCTCTAATTTGTTTAACTCTTATTTACCCCGCCAACTTCTACCTGTTTTATTCTTTTTGGCAACGGGGATCACATCGTATTTTATCGGTTCTTCATGGGCAACGTGGGCTCTCTTCTTACCGGTTGCACTGTCAACCGCAGTTGCCGCTGACGTTAATCTACCGTTAATACTTGGCTCCGTTATGGCCGGTGGTTCTGTGGGTGACAACATATCTCCTTTGGGGGAAGACCCTATCTTAGTGGCGAGCACGATCGATATTCCCGTGATCGATCATATACGCTACTGTGTTCCTTATGGAATGCTCGCATTTATTGTTTCAGCAGGCGGTTATCTGATCGCTGGCTATCTATTATGACCAGCTTGTCACAAGTGCAATCTCCTCCTAATATAATAAAAAAACAAGATGCGCTTTCGAGCAATTCTTGTTTTTTTATACTTAATAGTAATCTTATTTAACATTTATCATGGAGGCCAACAGTTGCTTTTTATTTAAAGATTAACAGGTAAATAATTAAATACACTACCACAGGGACAATAATACATAAGGCAAGCTCCTTTATGCTACTTTTAGGTCCCGCGTTTGCAACTTGATCGTACCACTTAGTTAAGTCATCTCCAGTGCTTTGATGAGCCCCTGGGTTAATTGAGGCCAACCACTTACATATATTCTTATTGGCATGATTGATCCAAAAGCCATCACTAGTTACTGCGGCTTGATAAAGAATATCTTTTAGAGATTCACCTAATAGATCATGTTTTCTCCCGTCAAAAACCGCCATCTTTGCGCCCAGACAAATATGGCCCTCATGGGCTAGCTGCAGTAAAACATCAATGAGCTCATTCCCCGTAGCCAGTCTATTTACCTCAAAGATTATCCTTTGGTAGGATCCAGTTCTAACAATTTGCCGCACTGCGTCCGGAGAAAACCCTTTTTCATAATTCCATGAGTACGTCGTAATCCGTGAATCCATTTGGACCACCTGAGTGTTCCCCCACTCAGTTAAAACAACAAGAATGCTCTCATTCGGAAAAACGTTTTCAATAAGACTGTTTATCAGTGAAGTTTTTCCCGATCCAATAAAGCCCTGAACAATATCAACAACTTTTGGCATTGGCCCCTTCAACCAGCTCCAATAGTTTCTCAGAAAGCAAATTTTGCCCTATGAACACCGCTTGGCCGAGCTTTAATGGTTCCGTAGTACTGCATTTCCATTGTCCATTCACATACTCAAAATGAATCCATTCTTTTTTTCCGGCAACGATCCCCTTGGCCCGCAAAATCTTACCATATTGTCCTGTGCTAACAGCCGAGAGCACGGCATTTAGCGAGGAAATAGAAAAAACGCGCAGCCCTTTCCATGAAACATTATCGAATATATCCGCTCCTGAATGGTGATGGCAAGTTCGGGAAGATGCAGGTTGTTTTCTGGTGTAATTCAGTTTTTTAGGGGAAATAACATCCTCGTTCTTGCTTAGTTTCTCATATGGTTTGTCTTCTTGTAAAATCTCCTGGATATCTAACTGATCCCAGGGACTGGTTACTATCTTAGCCGTTGAATTATGTTCCCGAATCAAATTTACGATTTCTTGAATTTTAGGATATGGAAATTCCTGAGTTTTGCTAAGCACTATGATTTTGGCATGATAAATTTGGTCTTTATAAAACTCACCAAAATTTTTCAAATAATTATGTACTTCGTGTACATCCACTACGGTTATCACATGGTCAGTAACGATCGTTCCGTGAAAGCAAGGTTGTTGGACAATTTGCAATATCTCGGACAACTTGCCGATGCCGGTTGGCTCAATCAAAATTCTCCCTGGCTTTATGCTAGAAATAGCCTGCTTTAAAACCTGTGTAAATTCACCTTTTAATGAGCAGCATATGCATCCGGAATAAATTTCTTTGATTTCGGCTTTGTTGCCGGACAGCAAACTCCCGTCAATGCCCGCCTTCCCATATTCATTTTCCAAAATGAATATTTTTTCATTCCCTTTACGTTCCTTTAACATTTTTAATATCAAAGTCGTTTTACCAGCTCCTAAAAATCCTGATACAATATCTAATGGTATTTTATGCCCCATGGTTTTCCTCCTAAAAAATAACATTAAATAAGAAAAATACTAAATAGTATCATTCTTATTTAATGTTATTTCCAAAGCTTGCTAATTATGACTAAAACAAATGACCTTTAAACAAAAAGCTGCTATTCTAGCCGTACACATCCTGATCTAGTTTCAGAAGGATTGTATCACTTTAACTCTAATTAACGGCACACGGTCAATCGATACGGAAACCATCTGTGTTTAACAACCCGGTCACAAAGCCGAGATTAATCGCCATGTTCCTCCTGTAATACCTTGGTTCCTCGCGTATCCTGCTCACCGGCAACAACCAGAAAAGGCGCGTCGAACTGGAACGATTCTTCATGCAGGCAGGTTGTAAAACCCTTCCACGAAATTAGAAACTCCTGCCGGTCTATTTCCTCAAACATCTGCGTAACACGCAGCAACGCCAGTTTTGTATAGGTGCTGCCTTTGGCCATAGCTTTTTTCAGCCCCTTCCAGGTGTAAAGATACTTCATCATTACCCCGGAGTATGCGAGCAGCATCTTTTCCCACTTGGGGTAAGGTATGAATAACGGCGTAACCCCTGTCAGCATATAACCAACGGCCCCCCCCCCGAAAAGGAAGGCGTATTCCTGTACGACAAAGGCACCCATGGACAGCCCGCACAGTAAATATTGCCCAGGCTTTTCTGAATTTATGATGGTATGAATATCCTCTGCCGCCAGTTTCACGCTAAATTCACTTGTGGGTCTTGAATTTCCATGGCCCCGCACATCAATGTTAATCACTGGGTAGTCACTGGTTGAAGCTCTGTGCAGCCCGCGCTGATGGCCTTTGAAAATGCGGCCATAGTGGGCCCTCATATTCCCAATAAAAGATAGCGGATGACCGGTATTCTACTGATGATTTCATAGAAGAGTATAGTCGCAACGAAAGTGAACGGCAGCAAAATCAGATAAACTACCGCCATGGGCAGCTCGGCATAAGTCGTGATCCAATACGCCGCCGTGACCAGAAGCGGATAATGGAACACATAAAGCGCGAAACTGCGTTTTTGCAGATACTTTGTTAAGGAATTGCTGAAATCAAGCCACCTCTGCGCACATCCCAGAACAGCGAGGATCATCATCCACAGGTACAGGTTTGTGAACGGATGCTGCAGGCAGGCATCGGATGCATAGTTCTGCCCGAAGAAATACCAGACTTCAACGATTCCTAACCCGACAGCAATGATGAAGAAAAGAACGGCGTGTTGCTTAAGCTTCGCCAAAACGGTGTCATGGGAAAATACATAGTAACCGAGCAGGAACATCAGCCAGTAAATTCCGTTGCGGAAGACAACGACAACAGGTAGATTGAGCACAAACGAAGAACCCCATACCGGCAGGACGAGCAAAATGATAAGCGGCAGGCCGGCTTTCCCCGCCAGTGTCCAAAGCCTGTCCCGGCGGTCAATCCTGCGGATAAGCAGCAAAATCATGGAAATCACGAACAGCTCCAACAGAAACCACAGCGGGCCTATATTCAGGCTATACACCAGATATTTTACAAAACCCGGAACCACATGCCCGCCGAACATATCCACATAATGCGCCGTGACCCATCCGTTGAGCCAGCCGAGTAAAAACGCGCCGCCTAAATACGGAACGATCAGTTTTTGCACCCTTTCCCGCGCAAATTGCCTGGTGCTGCGTGTCAGCAGGGAATACCTGGCGCTGATGCCGGCAACCACAAACAGCAGGCACATGAACCAGGGATAAAGAAAATAACATATACTGTCCAGCGCCTGGATTCCCTGTATGGGAATATTGCTGACAACCCCCGCGCTGTTAAAAATATAAATCACATGATAAATGATCACAAGTACAATTGTTGCGGAACGGATATTATCAAAGTATTTTTTCCTTGGCAGAGCGGTATTGCCGGACATTATTTCTCTTCCTCCCTTATGGTTTCTAGTTTTTCGTCAGGAAACATATACTTTTTCCCACATCCCGGTTCAATGCAATAGTAACCACTCGGCTAAGTCGGCCTCCTCTTATATCACCTTGGCTTTTGAATACTTTTGCCCGCTCATAAAAGGGCGTTTATTGGCTTAGAGTTTATCTCAATTGCTTTCTTCTTTACTGATTTTGAGCGGATGGCAATATATTCCGCCTGCTCTAGCAGTATTCGACGGTTGGTGGGAAGAGAATGTACGGACAGGGGTTCGTAATATCAGATCTGCTGTTCGGCTGCATTTGCCCGGTCCATAATTTCGGCTTCCATTGACGCAATGGTGTTTTCTAAATAGGGATGCTCTGGTGGATAAATACGTTTGGCGGTATCGGTTTCGTTCGTAATTCCTTCCATGCTGAAATTCTGGGCAAGTCCCCGATGGGCAAAAAGCATATCATGGGCGAAGACCAAACCCTTACGAATGTTTTTCTAACTTGCTCAAATGCTGTGTAATAACTCTTTCGCGATTGACAAGGTATTACCATATTGTATTTTTAAGATTCTAACCTGATGGTTTCTTCCTTTGTCTGCGGAAAAAACATAAACCATTTTTTCCCACATCCCTTGAACCCAGACCCCGCCTGGTTCACGGGCTGAATCGCCATGTTAACTCTGATATGGGCATTATAAAATTTCCAGGTCTCTTAAAATAGCTTTGGCGATTTCCCTGGCCTTACCACCGGTTGCACCATCGGGCGCTTGAATATTGATTGCAAAGAAATACCGGTTTTCTGGTTTTTCCACACAACCGACAAACCAGCCCAACTCCCATTTTCCATCTTCAAAACCCGATCCGGTCTTGCCCAGCAAGCGTATCTCCTTGTTGTCCGATACCGTGATATTTCTCTTGACAACCTCAATATGTTCCGGTAAAAAGGGCAATTCGCCAGCATACAATTTACGTAATAGCTCCACTTGCTCACGCGCTGAAATTTGAAGCGAGGAACGTAGCCAGAAGGTAGTCAGTCCGCCGGAAATATCCCGATTGCCATATTCAATCTTATCCAGATATTCCTGCATTCTTTGTTCGCCAATACGGGAGGCGAGCTCCTGGAAATACCAGACAACAGAATCTCGCGTGGCTGATGCAAGGGTTTGGTCACGGTTCCAGGAGGGAAAGGAATATTGCTTGCCATTCCAGGGAAACAAGGTGTATACATCTTCCATATCCAAGACACCCGTTTCCAGGCCAATCAAGGAATTGTAAATTTTGAAGGTGGAACACGGGGATAAGCGGACTGTGCTTTGCACTTGGTTAAACACGGTGTATTGGTCTTGCACTTCATCATACAGGATAAACGTACCGGTAAAGCCTGAAGCATACTTTTCAAAGTCGCGGCGCTCCACGAAATCAGCCGCATCCACACTGGCTACACCACTCATAAAAAAGAACGCCGTAATCATTAACGCCAGAAATATCTTTTTCACTCTAAATGCCTCCCCAAATTTGCTAATTAAGCTCAGTATAGCACTTCCTGGTATATTCTACTAGTTGAAGAGGGGTTACGCGTTAGGAGTACAGTCGGCGGCGCGGGTTCAGGCGCCGTGGCGGTGCACCTCCTTACTGACGCGAGCAAGCAGGACCGCTTACGCAGAGCAGCCGGCACCTTTGCCAAATCCTGGTCTGATGTGTTTTCTTTCCCGTAAATATAAAAGCCTATAGCCCTTATAAATCAAGGGTCCATAGGCAAACTAACGACAGCATTTCCCCGGTGAGCTTTTCGTTTTGCAGCATTTGTCTAATAACCGACTCATCCTATCTAATTTGTATACTTTTCCTTTGTCAAGCGTCTAACTATTATGTTGAAAATAGAAATACATAGCCGAAAAGGTGATGCAGTCTTATCATCCTTGTGCCAGATTTCCGCCTGGGCAAACAATGAAGGGCCTTTTGTCTACAGTTGAAAGGACCAACCGACTCCTATTCGTCTTTGTAAAAAATCACTGCATTTCTTCCACTTTCTTTGGCAGTATATAGTGCCGAATCGGCAAGCTTTATTCCATTATCAAGATCATTTAACGTCGTGACATCAGCAACTCCAAAGCTTGCAGAAATGTTTATATAGTTCCCCTCAATTTCCATCGGGTTTTCGCTTATACTGAGCCGAATGCGCTCTACAACATTTAACAAAGCTTGTTTATCTAAATCCGAAATAAGCATGATAAATTCTTCGCCGCCATATCGGCCAATTAAATCATAGGGCCTGGTTAAATGTTTCATCCTTTGCGCAACGGTTTCTAAAACTTTATCTCCTGCTGTATGTCCGTATGTATCGTTTACTTTTTTGAAGTAATCAATGTCCATCATGACAATGAAACAGCTATTTTTCAGTCTCATTGATCTTTGCGCTTGTATAGCAGCAATATCCATAAAGTAGCGTCTATTATAAACCTGAGTTACTGCATCAATCCTTGACATATTTTCCAATTCAGTACCCATCAGTTTTAATTCTACGTTTTGTTGCGAGGTAAGTGCTACTAAAAAACTAATACTGATTCCCGCAATAATCATTAACCATATTTCTGGATAATCATACCATTGACGAGCCGGCGCAATACGAAAATACCATTGTGCATTCAGAATAGGCACATATTTCTCAATATAATGGATATGTTCACCGATGCTTCCTGCGCTCTTGGCGATGATTTGCTTGTCGTTCGTGTCGGCACTGATTCTCCATATTTCATACAAAAAACCCGCTGATTCAAACTCGCTTAAACGAACCTCGTCCAATAATTGGGGGTATCCCAATGTAACGGATACAAGTCCCCAAAAACGTTTATTGCCATCAGGTTCATCCAAATAGACTGGCAGCCTGCCCACCAAAGCTTGACCGCCCTGCATGAGATTAAATGGACCGCCGAATACGAGATTTCCGCTTTCCTTTGCCATGGTCGCTTCAATGTTACCTTCTCCTTCGCCAAACAGGTTATAACCAATCACGCCTTCGTTTCCTTTTTGTGGATATACGTCGCGCACTATCCCGTCTGGAGCAAGCAAGACGTTTACAAGCGCAGGACTGTCAAAAATGATAGCCGCAACTTTATCAAAATTTTGAGTGTTACCATCAGCCTGAACAACCAAGGCCGAAAGAGTTTCCGTTTTATACAATAGCCTCGTTATCACCGTATTTACCTGGTTGCTCTTTTCCTGTATCAGTTGATCCATTAGTATTTTGTCTGCGCTGTACCGGTTGTTGACCGAAATAATGATGATGGTCGAACAAAGCGTTACGGTAAGAAAAAACATCAACACTATCCGTTTGGATATTTTTTTAAGCTTCCATGTATTGTTCAATAGGATAATCCCCTCCTTTCCTCAGATGCACCACATCCTCATTCAGCGGCGTTTGGACCCTGCTTGGATTGTTTGAAATAGTTCCCCTCGCTATAATCCGTGATTTCAAGCCGCGTAAATTGCAGAAACAGCTCCTGCAATTTACGCATTTGAGCACTTAGAACCTGATGAGTAAGCTCCAACTGAGCGTTTGTCAAAAGCAGGGTTCTCTCAGTTCTTTTTTATCTCCCAAAACCTACCTGCTTTTTTTCTTCCGTTTTAAGCCCTTTCTATCATCGGAGATATGTACCAGGTTTAGCCCTCGCTCTTTGTGTATCATTTCCATCAGCACATAAGCTGGAACCGGCTTGTGATACAGATACCCCTGAATGTAATCTACCCCCATGTCTTTGCAGCTTGCCAGTTGATCCTCTTCCTCCACGCCTTCCACGCAGACGGCGATTCCCAACTGGTGCCCCAGCATCGTGATCAACCGCATAAACAGATGCGTGTACTCGTCCGTCGCTACGTCGTTTGTAAATGTCTGATCTATTTTTATAAGGTCGATAGGCATGGTGCGTATCATATTCAGAGAAGAATAACCGGTTCCGAAATCATCCAGGGCAATTTTCACGCCCTGCTCACGCAGCTTCCTACAGGCATCGTAAATCCGATTGATGTTGGTTGCGGCCATCCCCTCCGTAATTTCCAGGACAATGTTTTTACAGGGGACATTCACCTCGTCCAGAATCCGCATAACTGCTTCATCAAAACCGGGCATTTTCCATTGGTGAATGGACACATTCACTGAGACACGGAAATCTGGATTCCCAGCCTCAATCATTTCCTTACAGAACTGGGCGGAAGATCTCAATACAAATTCGCCAATGGGTATGATCAAGCCGGACCTTTCCGCAATCGGAATAAACTGAGCGGGCGAAATCATTCTCCCTTCTTCTGTGATATAACGCAGGAGGGCTTCCGAGGCAATCATACTATTTGCAACAGAACTGTAGATCGGCTGGTAGTGGACCACCAGCCCCTCAAAATTCTCTTTTACCGCAATGCGGAGCATTTTCTCAATTTCCCGGTTCTTCAAAACAATATGGGAAACATTTTCAATTTCCTCGCAATAAATCGTAAATCCATTTTTCCCGTTCTCTTTGGCCTGATAAAGGGCACTATCCAGGTTACGAAAAATATCCTCGGTTGATTTTCCGTCGACAGGATAATAGACGGCCGCGATGTTGACGGAACAGTAAATGGCCCTGCCTTGAATTGCCCACAAAAACTGGAATCGCTTGATGATGGCCTCTATATCCTGATTGAGCTGTCCGGGATGATCCGGGTTATGACACAGCACGATGAAATCATCGCTGTTCATGCGATATATGGAATAGTTTTCAGCAGAAAAATTGTGTATAAGAAACTGCGCGAGAGCAATGATCAGATCATCTCCGGTTTCATATCCATATCCTTGATTAATCGCCCTAAAGTCTGCAATATCAACGAGAATAACATAACCGAAACATTCGGTTTCCGCTTCATATAACGCTTTTTCCATCTCTCGCACAAAAGCGTAGCGATTGGGCAGGTTTGTCAGAAAGTCGATGGTCTGATTTTTCTCAACTTTGTACCCTACTGCTGCCTTGTGCTTTTCCTGTATGTTCTCCACCTTACATTTCTCCTTACTCCTTGGTACGTGTCGCAATACTGTCTATGCTATAACGTGTAGCTCTTCATTTGTTACGAATCGGCGGAATATATCTGTATTTCCTGGTTCACGCTGATATATAGTGCCATATTTGGCTCTACTACCATAATCGGCAAAGGCTTAGGAATTTCAAAGAGTCGATTTCCAGTGTTAATATTATATTCCAATTTAACCCTCGGGCTGCTGGTCAGAGTACAATCGAGTGTGCTCACTCACCGCTATTCACCGCCACTTGCACATTATCAGAACATATGTCCCGTGTAAATACCGATGGAAGCGGTAGTTTATTCCAATTGGAATGAAAATAAAGCTGCCTAAGATGGTCAGAAAAACCACCTTAGGCGGCTTTTCTTTTACACTCAATCACCATCAAGCAAACTAATAATCACCTGCGTTTGCATTTAATTTGGCCGCACGTTGTTTTGATAAATTTCATTTGCCATTGTTAGAAAAAAAATCCATGTCAACTCCACTCCTTCATCTTCGTTGTCAAAACAATGAGTACATTTTACTTGCTGTATTTCAAGTTATATGACAGAGTTTCTAGTTGTTTTTTTATCATTAACCCTCCTTTATCAGACAGGCTCTGAACAATTGTATACATCATAAAATCTATTTAGCCATTGTAATGAACAATGCCCTAATTTACAATTTGCTGTCTGATATAAAATATATCGTTCAACCTACTATTCTTTGTGTTCAATTCTCTTTGTTCATTCGCTCTACTATCAGCTTAGTAAGCGCAAATATGTGAGCGTTGGTATTAACTCCGAAAACAAGAGGGCAAGATAGCTTGTGTACATAACCTCTTGATATAATTTTGAGCCTTCCACTTTATACCAAATGATCAATTGAAAATAAGTAATTACTGAAATATAGTAAAATAAAGTTGTTTGTAATGTCTTGTTTGAAAAAATCAATTACTAAATGCTTTTCGTTAAAAGCGGTAATTGTTATTTTTATTCCCCTACGCTGATAGAAGAAGCATGATTAAATAAAATCAAGTAAAAAGGATGGTTTTCCATGATTCCATATTTTAATGGTTTAAATTATCTGCTTAGAGTAGCACCCCAAAATACGTATCAGTCTGCTAATCAGGTAAAGGCGGAAAATACCACAGGCGTACAGCGGCAAGATTACTATATGAAAACAAACGTGTCTTTGACCCCAGAATCCTGTTCTAATCAAAATGAAGAGGCAATCAGCCAGGCAGAATATGAAAAATATTGTGGAATTGCGACTTTGCCGGATGGAACAGATTTATATTTTCCGCCTCAAAGCGCTCCTTATGCGGTAAAGAAGGCGTGGATCGACGGGCTGAAGCAATTAGAGATCGAAGGTAAAGAAAGTGAAATACCTGGCCTAAAATGGAGCGTCATTCATCAAATGCGGGAACAAAATGGTCTTTCAATAGAGGATTTTACCAGCCTAGCACGGGCTTTCACTTCTTTTTCGGCTTCCGCGAGTTCTTGTCAGGATCTTTTGATTGAATTACTAGATGAGCAAAAAGAGATGCTACGCCAAGGAAACTCTAGCGGGATGGACCCGGAAAGATTCAGGAAACAACAGGAAGGGCATATCAATACTCTCCAGACTATGATAAATTCTTTTGCGAAGATAAAATAGATTAGGGAAAACAAATCGGTTGTTACATAAGCACACAAAGCGGGGGTATGCTTCCAAAAATATTTAAAAAAGCCAGTGATGTTTTCTTCCTTTGTCTCCACGCACATTGAGATTAAAGCATATCAATTGGACCCTGCTTGGATTGTTTGAAATAGTCCCATCGCTATAATCTGTGATTCTAAGCTGCGTAAATTGCAGAAAGCTCCTGCAAATTACGCATTTGAGCAATCAGAACCTGATGGGTAAGCTCCAACTGAGCGTTTGTCAAAAGCGGGGATCTCTCAGTTCTTTTTCATCTCCCAAAACCTGCCTATTTTATTTTCTTCCGTTTTAAGCCCTATCATCGAAGATATGTATTGTGTCCAATTCAAATTATTGCTTGAAAAATACTTGTCCTTAATATAAGGTATCGGTTTCTGTCGAAAAAAAGAATTCCCCATCGGGGGATATTTTGTTTTTTTTTTTATATGGGTAATTCTCTGAAATTCTTGATTGGAAATTATCCCACATATAGTAACATCGAAGGGGTAACTTCGAAATTTCGAAATTAATTTCCACCGGAGGAGTCTATTATTGGACTACATTACTTTAAAAGAAGCAGGACACAAATGGGGAATCAGCGACCGAATGGTAAGCTATTATTGCCAGGCAAGCAAAATCAAAGGCGCATTCAAAAAGGGAAACCTATGGCTGATTCCCGCTGACGCTGAACCGCCGTCTGGGATGAGGCGCAAGTTGCAGACAACCGTCAGGCAGCCGATAAAAAAGGCGCAGGAGACGCTCCACATCCCCACCGCACTGAAAAAGCAGTTGCAGGCAATCACAATGTATCCACTCACCATCGTTACCGGCCCTTCCGGGATTGGAAAGACGACCGCAGTCGAGGAATACTGCAAGACGATCACACCCAAGGCCAATATCTATTGGTATACCTGCCTAGGCGAGCCTTTTACACAGTTCTGGCAGGGGCTATGTCATATGTATAAGCAGTTCAACGAGAAAACGGCTGAACGATTAGCGAAGCTGGGGCCTCCTGAAATGGATAATCTTGGGGAGATCGCCTGTATTTTCAAGGATTGTGTATGTAAAAAAGAAACCTTTATGATTATCGATAACTACCAATATGTGATCAGAGAAATATCCGGTAAGGTCATAGATATGATTTCCCTATATCACCCCACCAATTTGCATACAATTATCATCAGCCAGGATGATGTTATACCGAACCGTACCCCGCAAAATGAAAAAATATATTTTATCCCGGAGAATTATTTTTCATTCAACAAGAATGACATCAATCTATACTTTCAAAAGATAGATATAAAGCTCAGGGATGAGCAGCTGGAGTATCTGCTCCACACCTCAAAGGGCTGGATTTCCGCGCTAAAGCTTGAGCGAATCCACTATTCGGAAACGAGAGAACTGCTGGGAACAAAAGCCGTAGGCCCCCTGATCCAATCCATGATCTGGAGCCGGATTGATTCTCAGCAGCAGGAATTTTTGATGGCGGCTTCTTTGATGGAGGGCTTTACCTCCAGCCAAGCGAAGATTTTATCCGGCTGTGACACGCTTCCCGACAAAATCCAAACAATGCTCCGGGAAAATAGCTTCATCCGGTATATGTCCGATGCGGATACCTATGTGATGCATCATTTGCTATGCAACTTCATCCAAAGCGTTTTTGCGGAACAGTCCTCCAATTTGACCGATAGGTTGTGGAAGCGGGCTGGCGCTGCTTTCGCACAGGAAAAAAAGTTCTTCCGTGCAGCACAATGCTTTTTCCGCATACCGGATTATCCCTCTATTCTCGCCTTGCCCTTTGAAAAAGACGATCTCAATCTCTACAGCAGTACTGAAACGGGCGATCTGATTCGGGAGATCATCATCGGCTGTCCGGAAGAAATATTGTCAGAGAAACCTCTGCTGGTGCTTTCAATTTCATTTCATTTGTTGGTCAGCAGAAATTTTCGTAAGATAGCGGACAAAATATTTCGTGTGATAGACTTGGCGCTTCAAAACACCGCCCGGTGGAATGACGATGCTCCGGATACGAATGAAATCAAAGCCGTGACCGCAGTGCTGCGGGCATACATGGGTTTCAATGACATCTATAAGATTGGAGAGGGGTATAAAAAAGCCTATGAGCTTTTGAAGGGACCTTTGCCACTGAAGTACGTCGAACAGTTGGGGGTCTTCAAGCAGCCCTCGGTGCTGTATCTGTATTGGGCAAAACCTGGAGAGCTTCAGCATACGCTGAGAGGCTATGAGTGTGCAAACCCTGCCATTCAAAATTTGCTGCCCCACAGGGCTTTGGGCGCAAACTTTGCAATACAGGCCGAAGCTCAACTATTGTTTGGAAATGACGTCGATGCAGAAATCCTCTGTCACAGATGTTTTTATTATGCAGGTTCTACCGACAGCAGCTACGTTTATTATGCGGCCGAGCTGACCTTGTCACGGATCGCCATATTAAGGGGAGATTACGCCATGCTGACTCAATCTCTGAAAAATATGGAGAAGTATCAGCTTGCACATGACACACAGAAGCATAAGGTTGTTTATAGAATGGCTCATTCTTTTATTATGACATTGCTCGGAGACGACGAGGTCATTCGGCGTCTCATGTCTGTTGAGGAAATAAAGGCTAATGTATCTGCTATTTCCATTCCCTTTGCGTTTGTCATCTATTCTAAATGGATGCTCTTACAGAAAAGATATACCGAGCTGCTTGGCCTGCTGGATATCTTTAGCGAGGCAGCCACCAGGCCGGATCGTTTTCAGCTCGCAAACATCTACTTCGCTATTTTCCGGGCAGTATCCCTGAATCGGCTGAATCGGAGAGCGGAGGCGAAAGATGCTTTGCAGAAAGCGCTGGCTCTAGCAGTCCCCGATAAAGTATACATGCCTTTTGCCGAGCATGGGGATGTTATAACCCCTCTGCTGACGGAGGGAATTGAGGCGATCTACAAAGAGGATATCCAAAAAATACGAACTCTCTCCCAGACACTTGGAAGTGGAATCGCTACAATCAAAAAACTCTCCCTTGAAAGCTTCCCGGAGCTCACCAAAAGAGAACGGGAGGTTGCATTATTGGCAAAGGAAGGGTTATCCAACCACCAGATAGCGGAACTGCTATCCATTGGTGATGAAACTGTAAAAAAGTTTATGAAACATATATTTACTAAGCTTAATCTGACATCGCGCATTCAGCTACAATACATCGATTTTTAGTTCTGTCCCACACTGGATGATCCCAAAGAAAAGAACTGGCCATGTGGTTTTCACAGGCCGGTTCTTTTCCTTGCTCTGATATTGAGTTAATCTATAGTCACGCTGCCAATGATGCAGCCAATGACCGCACGGTTTTTCGTCTTTAGCTTGTGGTAGAACGCGCCCGCCGTAAAGACCAACGAACTACCCCCATCAGGAAATTTGCCAACTTGCCTATTCTGCCTATACTTGTGGATATGGCTTGCAGGGCATTTTGACCGCCTCAACCATCACACCGGCGAGCGTTCTTATTCTGCCATAGAGGGTTTCCAGCAATAATCAGGATTTTTATCGGATACCTCTTTGTGTGAGAACAAAAATATCATGTGTTTATCGACTGGCATACCAAGTTTGATAATCATTAGTCTTTATCAAACGCCTCAATTGCGACAGATAATGCGGTTGTGACAATATTGCCCAAAGCAGGTAACCCGACAAGAACCGCCGAAATGACTTCATCTCTGGTAGCTCCGTGCATTTTAGCCATCTTTACATGAAAGGGAATTCTATTCTCCAAGTGAAATGCCGATAACACCGAAAGATATACAAGATTCTGTGTTTTTTCATCTAAGGCACTGGCTTTCAGCAGAAATTGCTGCCATACTTCACTTACCTCTGGAGCCTCTTTTTGCAATACCTCAAATGCTTTATTATTCATGAGACACTCTCCTAAATAAAATTTAGACTATAGTTTATACTCCATTTTTCTCTCCTGATTCTAAATTCATCATCCAATAGACTACAAACCCATCCAGTTTTTTATAAAATCGAAAATTCTTATAAAAGGCTTCTTTCCCAAAGCCGGAAAAAAGCTCAACACAGACTTTTACATCATCCTCACTGTTTTTGCTCCGTAAAAATACTTATCCCCACTATAAAGTATCGGCTTCTGTCGAAAAAAGATATTCCCCATCGGGGAATATCTTAGAGTTTTTTTACATGTGCAAAGGCATAGGCTATTCCACTTTATTTCTTTCAAGTCACATGATCGTGCTGATGAGAGTCAGGCAATCGGTCCTTTTTACATCATTCACTTTTCCTTTTATGTCCGCCCACATAATCCACCCGTTCAAGGAAGGTTCCACCAGCCACAGAAATCCAGCTTGGCGGAATGACGCCGGAAGATGCCAGGACGGTTCCTCCGTCTTTGGTGTACTCTCGTAACTTTCTTGTTGAGCTATGTTTTCAGAGCAGCCCCTTATTTTTTAATATGTATGTATCTGCGTTTCGCTACAAAATAAACTTTTGCACAATTGCCTGCAATTCTTCTGCGCGTTTGGCCAGTGCCTGACTAGCAGCAGCAATTTCCTGCATGGATGCCAATTGTTGTTCAGTCGCCGCTGAAACGCTCTGCGTCTGGCCGGCTGTCTCTTGGATGACGGTGTTCACGATTTCTGCTCCAACGACAATTTCCTGACTGCCTGTCGCCATCGCCCTAATCAGTACGGAGATTTCCCTGACCTGACTTGAGGTCTGACCGACAAGTTCCGCAATTTCTCTAAAGGCAGATCCGGCACTGCCCACCAGTTCCGCTCCTACCGTTACTTCTCTTGTACCGGCTTGCATCGCCTGTACCGCCTTATTGGTGTCTTGTTGAATATCGCCCACCAAAGTTGCTATTTGCTTAGCAGCTTCTTGCGATTGCTCGGCCAATTTCCGCACTTCTTCGGCAACTACGGCAAAACCGCGCCCTTGTTCTCCGGCTCTGGCCGCTTCGATGGCGGCATTCAATGCCAGTAAGTTAGTCTGGCCGGCAATGCCGGAAATGGTTTCGACAATCTGGCCGATTTCATTGGAACGTACACCCAAACCGGTAATTTCGTGTTCCAGGTTTTTGACTGTCTTTTGAATGGAAGTCATTTGGTTTGTAGCTGTCTCTACCGCTTTCAAGCCTTCTTTTGTGGACTGTGCCGTCTTATCTGAAGTTGCTTCAACCGACTTGGCGTTGGCGGCGATTTGATTCGCTTCCGCCGATATTTTTTGTGCAGTGTCAACCGAATCGCCAACAATGCTGCGTTGTCTTTCCATGCCCTGCGCGACATCTATGATGGAAACGGCAATACTGTTGGCAGTTTGTGAAGACTGATCCGCGCTGGCGGTGAGTTCTTCCGAGGAAGCCGCTACATTATCAGCACCGTTTTGCACGCCAAGAATTACGGTACGCAAGTTGGTCAACATGTTGCCTACTGCTGTTTCCAATTCGCCGATTTCATCCTGCCGTTTGACGATAAGTTGACCGGAAAGGTCTCCCTTAGCGATGCGGTTGGATACCTTGACCAAATCCCCCAATGGTTTGACGATAGAACGAGTGATGAGAATGGCTGCCAGAATTGCCAGTACAAGACTGACACCCATTAGGACGAACAGTTCCAATCGTGCATTTTCATAGTCCTTTTTACAGGTTTCGATATATTGCCTGCCTGTACGATCATTCCATTCAACCATTTTGTGCGTGTGGGTCGACAATTCGCCGATAGTCGGCAGCACGTTGTTTTGATAGAATTGGTTCGCCATTACGTAGTCACCGCTTACAGCCGCGTCAATGGCTTGCACGCGCACTTTGCGATAGTCGCCCAAAATTTGTTTGAGCGTTTGAAACATCGCCCGGTCATCCGGATCTGTCATCGCACTTTCATACGCTATAAGCAATTGATTGGCGCGTTCTGCACGTTTGTCAACATCAGCAATTAGTGTGGAAATCTGATCTTTGTATTCTGGCAGGACAATCCGCTGCAATGCCAAGCGCACTTCTACTATTTCAGTAACAAGATCTTTCAAATTGCTAATTCCCAATAAAGAATCATCATACAGCGCATTCGTGTTGGTGACCATATTGTCTATTTTGCGCAAGCCCATGGTTCCGATGCCGACCAACAATAAACATAAAATTAAATAGCCAATCGCTAGTTTCGTGCTGATTTTTATTTTAGAAAAAAAACCCATGTCAACTTCACTCCTTCATCTTCGTTGTCAAAACAATGGTACATTTACTTGCTGCATTTCAAGTTATGTGGCAGAGTTTCTAGTTGTTTTTTATCGTTAGCCCTCCTTTATCAAACATGCTCTGTAAAATACTTATCCTTTTCTATAAAGTATCGGCTTCTGTCAAAAAAAAAGATATTCCCCATCAGGGAATATCTTAGAATTTTTTTACATGTGCAATTCTCTGAAATTTGATTGGAAGATATTATATGTTATGGGTGGTATCCAGCAAGGGTAACTTCGAGATTTCGAAATTAATTTCTACGGAGGAGCGGATATTAAAAAGAGAGAAAACCTGACTTTATTTAATGTGGATTGCAAACAATTTTGCGAAACTATCTTGACGGTACCAAACGACAGGGTTCCCGCGAATCTCTTGAATAAATAGCCTCATTTAGTTTCTCTTTTTCCGCACGTACAGTCATGCACCTACCGTTTTATATCATAATAAAATTCATCTGAACACTTTCGATTTCTACCGTTATGATAGGCAAAAAGTATTTGCGGTTTTATTACGAAGACCCAATCATCAAACATATCAAATTTTCTACTGGAAGTTGTGATATGTGCTTTGGTAATCGTACCGTAGGTTTTCCCCAACGCCTATATTTGCATTTTTATGATGTTTTCTTCCTTTGTCTGCGAGAATATATTCCATAATTCCCCACAGCCCTTGAACCCAGTCCCCGCCTGGCTTCATCAAGGCTGGGTTTTCTTTTCAGCCAAACGCAACACTCCACGTGACTCGTCTGTGCAAACATATCCACCGGCTGAATCTCCTGCGTTATATACCCCAAGCCGTCCAGAACAGCCAAGTCACGCGCTAAGGAAGCCGGGTTGCATGATACATACACAATACGCTGAGGCTCCATCTTTACAAAAGTCTCCAGCACTTTTTGCTCGCAGCCGGCGCGAGGGGGATCGACCACGATGACATCAGGCCGTATGCCTTGTTTAAACAGGTCTGGCATAATATCGACGGCATCGCCAACAAGGAATTCTACATTGTCCACCTTGTTATTAACAGCATTTTGCCGGGCGTCGATGATGGCAGGCTTGACAATCTCGATGCCATACACTTTGGCTGCCTGCCGGGCCAGGAATAAGGTTATGGTACCTGTGCCGCAATAGGCGTCAATGACGGTTTCGCTGCCTGTCAGCTGGGCGTATTTAACGGCTTGGCTGTATAAGACTTCAGCCTGAGCGGTATTTACCTGGAAAAACGACCTGGCCGATATGGCAAAAGTAAATTCACCCAGCTTATCGGTTATGGTATCCTGCCCCCATAGGGTAATTGTCTTATCCCCCATGATGATATTGGTTCGCCGGGGGTTAACATTTTGAACAATGCTGACAAGTCCGGGAATTTTGCTTTTGAGGCGTTCAATCAATGCACCGCGCTGCGGCAGACGCTCGGTTGCCGTTATTAATACCACCATAACCTCGCCGGTGGCTGTGCCAACCCGCCCCAGGACATGCCGAAGTACGCCTTGTCCGGTCTGTTCCTCATAGGCGGCAATACCGAGTTCATCAACAACACCCCTGACTGCACGGACAATATCGTTATTAGTCTGATGCTGGATTAGACAATTATCGGTATCGACAATATCATGACTTCCCTGTGAGTAACAGCCAATGACCACTTTGCCGTTCTTGCGGCCCACCGGAAACTGCATTTTATTGCGATAATACCAGGGATTTTCCGCGCCGATAGTAGGGTGGACGATAACGTCAGGCAATTTACCGATACGGGTTACGGCATCAACGACCTGACTGCGCTTGACCTTTAGCTGTTCCTGATAGCTCAGATGCTGTAATTGACAGCCGCCGCACTCCCGGTATATCCCGCAGTCAGGGGTTGTCCGGTGCGGTGACGTGATTTGTACGGCATCAAGGCGGCCAACAGCATATGTTTTTTTGACGGTGGTAATAACTGCCGTTATTTTCTCTCCCGGCAGGGCATTGGGTACAAATACAGTAAAGTCCTGATACCGCCCTACGCCTTCGCCGCTATGCCCCAGACCGGTAATATCAATGGTGTAGGTTTTGCCAGTCTCTACCGGCGGCTTATGAATCTGTTTCGGCACATGTTTCACCTTTTCTTTACATTAAATAGAGGGCGGAATTATCCGCCCTCTTTGCTCAATCGTTCTTATCCTCAGAAGACTTACTCAGCTTGATTAGCGTATCGGTATATTCTTTCAGTTTTTGACTGACAAGGGCATTCACCGTACCGGCCGGATAGCTGCCGTCGGCACCAGGCTCACCGGCTGGTGTGCCTGTCAGAATTTCAATCCCCTGATCGATGGTCTTAACCGGATAGATATGGAACTTTCCTCGACGCACGGCTTCGATAACTTCATCACTTAGCGCCAAATTGCTGACATTTTGATGAGGAATCATTACCCCTTGCTTGCCAGTCAGCCCTTTTAGCTTACAAACTGCGAAAAAGCCTTCGATTTTTTCGGTTGCGCCACCGATCGGCTGAACCTCGCCCTTTTGGTTAACTGACCCGGTAATGGCAATATATTGCTTAATCGGCAAACCGGATAAGCTTGATAAAATCGCATACAGTTCGGTGCTGGAGGCGCTGTCGCCGTCAACACCGTCATACAATTGCTCAAAGGTCAGACTGGCAGTCAGGGTCAGCGGGTGCTTCTGGGCATATTTCTGGCCAAGATAACCGCTTAGAATCAGCACGCCTTTGGTATGGCTGGTGCCGCTGGTCTTGGTTTCGCGTTCGATATTGACTACACCGCTTTTGCCAAGATAGGTATTGGCAGTAATACGGGAAGGTTTGCCAAACATGTATTCGCCGACAGACAGTACCGCCAGGCCGTTTACCTGACCGACCTTTTCCCCTTCGGTGTCAATCAGGAGCTGGCCTTCGGCAAACATCTCCTGCAGGCGTTCTTCGTATTTGTTGGCACGATAGCGTTTTTCTTCAATGGCTTTCTTGATATGCCCGGTGGTAACTACCTGGCTGTTATCCAGAGTAGCCCAGACATCGGCTTCGCACAGTAGTTCGACAACCTCGTTGAACCGGGTGGTAAGTTTGGTTTGGGTGCCGGTCAGGCGTGAACTGTATTCAACTACCCGGGCCACCGCTGCTTTATCAAAATGCTTGAGTTTTTCCCGGCTTACCGTTGAACTGATAAAACCGGCAAGCTTTTGAATATTGACCGGATTATTCTCCATCACTACGTCAAAATCGGCGTGGGCTTTAAACAATTTCCGGAAGTCTTCGTCATAGTTGTATAGCAGCTGATAAATGTAGGGATTGCCAATCAGTATGACTTTTACATTGATGGGAATGGGTTCCGGTTTGAGCGAAGCCATGGCCAGCACCCCATACTGCTCTCCCAAATTCTCGATTTGCAGCTTCTTGGTTTTGAGCACCCGTTTCAGTGCTTCCCAGGCGCCAATATTGGTCAATACATCGCGGGCGTTTAAAATCAGATAACCGCCATTGGCCCTATGCAGGGCTCCCGGTTTAATCATCGTAAAATCAGTGCTGACAACACCCATGCGGGTTTCGTATTCAGCCCGGCCCACCAGATTATAGTATGTCGGATTAATCTCAACAATCACCGGCGCACCCTGGGTTTCACGATTATCTACCAGCAGGTTAACATTATATTTATCTTTGGCATCCTGGGCCGGCCGCTTAAATAACATGAGCGGATTATTTTCTTCCTCGGCCTGGGGTTTAAATTCATTGATATTTTTGGACACATCCTGTTTAATGGCTTCCAAAAAGTCGACAACAGGCTGATAATCCCGGTACTTTTCTTTGAATTCCTCAATAAGGTGACCGGCGGCAAACAGGCCAATTTTGATATCAAGCTGCTTCAGCTGTTCGCGAACACTCCGCTCCAAAAGCTGCACCCGCCGGACAACATCCATTCCTTTTTCGTGTACGGCCAGCATGTTTTTTTCAATAATATCCCGTTGCTGCTTGTCGAGTTTCTGGTAGTCTTCCGGACCTACCGCTTTGCCATCCACCATCGGCAGCCCGACAAACCCGGTCGAACTCCATTGCGGCGAAATGCCCTGGGTTTCGGCATACTGGGTGAATTCCTCCACCATGACTGACCGCTGTTCCTGGTATTGTTTGACCAATTCGGACTTGGCCTGTTCATAATCTTCACTGCTAAACACTTTAGGAATGTCGGTTTTCAGGTTTTCCACCAGTTCCTGCATATCCTGTTTAAAACTATAGCCCATCCCGGCAGGTAATGCCAGGGCAATAGGCTGTCCGGGAGTTTCTAAATTATTTACATAACACCAATCATTGGGGACTTCCTGATTACCGGCAACCTTTTTAACAGCCGTTTCCGCATAAGTAATTTTGCCAGTACCAACTAAGCCTGAAATAAAGATATTATAGCCGGGGTTTTTGGTAAACAAACCAAATTCGACAGCTTTTACCGCCCGTTCCTGACCGATCATTACTTCAAGCGGCGGCACCGTTTCGGTTGTGTCAAAGTCAAAAACATTTTCATCACAGGTAAAGCGGAGCTTTTCGGCCGTTAATCCTTGGCTTATGGTCATGAAAAAAGTCCTCCCTTGGGTGACTAGTTTTTTACAAGCTGGGCCATACAGTTTGTCGGGCTGCCAGCGCTGCGGTGAGCTGTTACGCACTTACAGCACTGGGAATGATTGTCGCATTCGGTTTTGGGGCACGGACAGTTCACCTCAGGCTTAAGACAGCTCACTGCTTGTTGGTCACTCATTTGTTATCACTCCATCTATGCAAATTTTTCCACACAGATGAATTCTATTGTCCAAGGAAAAATTCCTGCTACAAAAGCGGCACACCCAGATACATCATGACAATTTTGCTGGTGTTAATAAAAGAATGCGCCGTGATGGAGGTGATTAATGACCCGGTCCAAAAATACAGCAGTGCAAAGCCGATGCCGACAATGATCATTTCTGCCAGCCAGTAGGCATTAAAATGAAAAAGAGCAAATATGCCGGCACTGATTAACGCGCCCCCCCAGAGCCCCCATTTATCTTTGCACGGCAAAAAAGTAAACATCCGGTACAGCACTTCTTCGGTAACCGGTGCGGCCACCCCGGCCAGAAACAGCGGGATTAGAAGCTGCTCCCAGGATATGGCGGCCTGCACTTCCAGCACTATCGGATGCTGGGTGGGCGATACTAATAAGACTGTGGTATACAACCGCTCGCTATAGAGACTGATAAATAACAGCACCAGCCCGCCTGCCAGCCCTTTCACTACATTGCGCGGCCAATTGGCCAGCGACAAGCCTAAGGCTGCCAAATCACCCCGGGTATTGCGGATTGCCCACAGCACGAGTACCAGTACAAGGGTCCGGTCTGTCAGTTCAATAACCAACGGACTGGCTTCAAAAAACAACGGATACACCAAGCGCACAACAACGATTCCGGCAGCCAGCCGCAAAACATGGACAGCCAAGACGGCTTTCAAATTCCAGGTAGCTTTTAACATGGCATAACCTCTTTTTTTGGCGTATCAATACCATTATGCGCGCTGATACCGGCTTTAATTCAAGAAAACTTTTCCGATAAAGAAAACACGGCTTACGCCGAGCCCAGCGAAGGCGAAAGCCGATGTTGCCCTTATCCAGGCGAAAGTTATACTTTCTATCAGGAAAAAAAATGCCGCCACCTTGACAGTAGTCAATCGGCAGCAGCTTTCCCCCCTGACAGCAATCGGTAATATTAATCATTCTCTGTTCCCTTACCGCGGTATAAAGTCTGGCCGGCGCGGGAAGTCAAATTATAGGCGCAAAATGGTATAACCCGGCGGTCGGGGCTTACGATACCAATATGACACTCCCGTAACCGGTCTAAATCCAAATTCCAGGCATCCTGAAACGCCATGCCGGAAATACTGAGCGTATACGTGTTTACCCGTTCCAAAAAATCATCCAGGCTGCTTACATTGATTACCGGTTTGCTTTTTGTGACCGCGGTAAGGCGCTCAACTGACTTTGACGGCGCCTGCGGAGCCCGCCACTGTCTATTCATGAAATCCCGGGCATATACCGCCCCTGCACTGCGGGGTTCTTTGACGCAATAATAATCGGAACGATCAAGGGTCCACGGTAGTAAACTGCCATCCGGCATTAAAATAAAGTTGCCGTGAAAGGAGCAATGCGCGTTTTCACCAGCCGGCGGCAAAAAATTAGCCGCCTTTACTTTACCGCCGGTCTGAGCTTCCAGAGCCCGGATGACCTCCGGGATGGTAAAACGGTCTTCATTCCGCGGCGCCTTAGGATAACGCCCCAGATACCCTATGGGCTGGAAGTGCACTGCCCGAACGTGAGGCACTTTTTGTAACGCATAATGTATCAATTCACCAATATTACCGGTATTAATCCCCGGTACCAGAGTGGAAACAAGCACCACCCCAATTTCATTGTCAGCGCAATGGCTGATTGCAGCTTCCTTCAGTTCCAGCAAGGCCGCCCCCCGGATATGTTCATATATCGTATCATTAGTACCGTCAAACTGTAGAAATACGCAATTGAGTCCGGCTGCTTTCAGCTTTTTAACATATTCCGGCTCTGTGCCCAGCCGTACCCCGTTGGTGTTAAGCTGAATAAAAGGAAAGCCCAGTTTATGCCCCAGGGCGACAATGTCCGGCAAATCATCGCGCACCGTCGGCTCGCCGCCCGATAATTGAATATTACAGGGTCCGCTGCTGGCAAACAAGGTGCGGTACCAGCCTTCGATGACTGATATATCAGGATCTTCGCCGGCAGTTTCCGCGTCACTGCCGGCGAAGCAAACCGGACAACCCAGATTGCAGCGGGATGTTGCCTCCAGGAGTACCCCGCAAGGCGGTTGCTGATGGTCTGAACACACACCGCAGTCAAACGGACAGCCCCGGTTCATTCCTGTCGCGCAAACCGGCGGCGGGGCAGCTTTTTGGGGATAAGCCCAGCTTTCATAAGCCGGTTCCCCCCGCCAGACTACCGTGCTGAACCGTCCATGGTCCGGACATTCCTTAATAAGATAAACATCATTACCGCGTTTTACATTTTGGGCCGGAATTCGTTTAAGACATTCGGGGCACACACTTTCCGTATGCTTTAAAAGCTTTTCATCTGGTGCCACAAAATACACCCTTTCCCGCAAGCTATCATCAACTATGAGTTTCTTGCATTTATGATTAGCCGCAAAAGTTGTTCAAAGGCTTCTTTACTTAGCACTGCATCGGTTTCCGGATACACCGCCTTTAAAACGATATCGCCAATTACTCCTTTAACCTGAGTGCCGTCAGCCAAAGTCGCGTTAAAATACGGCCGGGGAAAATCACGCCGGCATTTGAAGGTGGCACTTATTTTTTCCAGCCGGGTTAAAAATTCATCATCTACTTTAAAACCCAGTCGGTATTGGAAACTGGCGCTGTTGACAAAACAGTTTTCAACTTTTTTGCACTCAAAAGAACTCATCCAGCTGTTCAAGCCTCCAGTTTGCCAGATAATAAGTCATAACCATTGGCGATAAGAATTTCTTTCACCTTTTGATTGGTTTTCAGAAGAATCTGCGGACATCGCTGGATACGGTTCTGGAGATTCTCTTCCAAAATAATACTGCAGTCCGTACCGCCGTATTGGGAACCGACCTCCTGCTCAAACCACTTCACCAGCTCTTCAATCATGGCATTAAGCCGGCTGTCCTCCACTTCCTCGGCCGAACCCTTTCCCGCGTACAAAGCCAACAAACAGGCTCCGCTGGTTAACGCCCCGCAGATTTTTCCGCAATACCCCAGGCCGCCGACCAATCCGGCCATAGCCCGGATTAATTCCGGAATTTCCTTACCCTGCTCGTCAAGTCTCATCTGCAATAAAATCTGACTACAGGAAAATTCCTGATGAGCCAGTTCTAATAAGTGAAAATAGTCTTCCGTATGTATATTCATCCGGCTGTCTCCCCTCATTTATCCTCCAGGGCCTTCTCAACCTGTAACATTTTACCGCGCGCCAAGCCCGGCGGGATATAAGTCAACCCGCATTCCGGACATTTAAAAAGTTCAACCGGAAAGGTATGGCCCAAATACCCGAGAGTAACATACCCCACAGTAAGCGGAATATCACATTTTGCACAAATGACATCTTCACCATTGCCTAGCATCACGTCTTCTTTGCTCATAAAAACCCCTCACTTGTCAAGTATTTCCATACGGTGACTGTACGCATCATGAATGACAAAACCGGTTTCACCAACTGAATATTCTGCCCAGTACGTCACATACGCCGGCTTATAGCAAGCAAGAAAATGACCGTTAGTACTGTTTCGGAACTTATTGCCGGTGCGTTCCGCATATTCGATTACCTGCTGCAAATCGGCAGTCAATATCAGACTGTCTTCCATAAGCGCTCTTACCTCGTCGGCAATAACCAAGTTTACCAGCGCCGGTTTATCCTGTACGGCTTCACCCCAGATCTCCCGCAGCACAGTGGTTTTTAACCGGGCGCGCTCCTCGTGCCGCTGTGAATACCCAACCGGCGGGCGGGCAGTCATTTTCCCGTTTTTATCACCAAAAATCAAATCCAGCAAATGATAGGTCGTTTTCCCCCGGTTGGTAAAATTATCACGGCACATGGCACAATAAGTCACATAGTCTTTGTCACTTTCGTCAATCCGCCGGTCCACAACCATACGGGCCAACTCTCGATTGGCAATTTGCATTAACCCCCCGAAGCCACAGCACTCGGTAAATTCCCGGCTGGTTTTTAATTCTTCCACACGATGTCCCAGTTGCCGTAAAATATTTCGGACACTGTCGTGAATTTCCCGCTCATGCCGGGTGGTGCAGGAGTCGTGCACTGCCAGAGTATACGACCCGGCCGACGGTACCTCCGGCAGGCCAATTTGGTCCATAAAGGTCCACAAAAACTCAACCGGAATATCCGGCAGATTATTTTTAAAGATCATAAAACAAGTCGGACAGCCTAGTATTACTTTGGGGGTTCCCATACGCTCCCACTCGGACTTTATCGACTGGATTGCAGCAATAAATTTTTCCTTTTCACCGGCCCAGTCTGCCGGAGCTCCACAGCAGCCAAGCATAAGTCCGACGCCGTCTTTGATTTTTTCCCGCAGATAATTATAAGTCTGTATAACCTGCCCGGGTGCGGAGCCGCTTAATTGACACCCGGGATAAAACATAACCTGACTTTGAGAAAACCCGGGCTCATGTCTGGTCAGGGCAGCTAGATCACTGTTACTGTATTTTAACTCCTGCAAGGCAAAACCGAACGCCGAGGGCGGCATTTTCCCGGTGCTGACCATGGTCTCCCGCGCCTCGCGGCAGAGATCCGCCATGCTGAAATTATCCTGGCACACTTCCTCACACAGCCGGCACATACTGCAGGAATTGATCATCTGATTAGATTTACGGACCACACTGGTCATATTCTTATAAATCTGCCGCGCATAGCTGAGGGGATAAGCCCGGTAATGCTTCAGATACTCACATAGCTTTACACATTCCATACACTGGCAATCAAGACAGCGTTCGGCTTCTGCCGTTGCTTCTTCCCTGGTATAGCCCAGGCCGGAATCAGCCATGACCACCACCGGCCGCGGTTCGACGCCTTCCGTGCTGGTAAAAAGCCTGGTCGGCTGCGGACCTTCATGAGAACGGCTGAAGGTAAGCGCTACCCCCTGCAAGGCCCGGTCAATGGAAATCGCTGCCGACTGACCGGCGGCAACCGAATGGATCAAAGACAGCTTGCCCTGCTCCTGACGATAACTGCCGCCGGCAAATACTTTCGGATTGCTGGTGCCAAAGGTTACCGGATCAATACATATACAGCCATCACTATCCATTTCCAGTCCCAGGGCGAAATCGGCCGCCTTGATCTGCCCCAGACCGAGATATACGGCATCGAATTCCGCTAACAGATCGTTAAACAATACCCCGGCACCGGCATGATTACCTACGGTAACCCCAAGCTTGGCCTGCACGCCCAGCTTAGCCAGTATCGCAAAATCATCGGCCATCATTTGCCTGGGCAGCTTAGCCTCCGGAAATTCCAGCAGACGGCCGCCAAATTCGGTCCCGGTATCAAATACTGTCAGCTTATAGCCTTTCTTCGCCAAGTTCAAAGCAACCGTCAGACCGCTGATGCCGGCCCCCACCACCGCTACTTTTTTATTTTTGTTCGGAATCAGGTTATTTTTAAGCAGCGGCTGGGTATTGAAGTTCCGGCAAGCCTGCTCCAACGCATTAATTGCCAGCCCGTCTCCCGCTTCCACCCGTTTGCAAGCCTCCTGACAGGGCTGATCGCAAACCCGGCTTATGATGCCCGGAAACGGCGCCATTTTGGCAAATAAGTCGTAGCCCGCCGAAAAATCCCCCTTGCGAATGGCCGCCATCATTCCCCGTACATCAACATGAAGCGGACAGGCAGCGGTGCAACGAGGCAGGTTTTCCTGCGTACAGTTGGCTTCCATGGCATGTAATTGCTGTAAATCCATTTTCCCCTCCCGTTTCGTTAGAATTGTGAATAGTAAAAATCAGTAATTCTATATAAGCAGAACACTCTCTATATGACTAACACTACTAGTAGACCTTGCAAATACTATGCCAAAGACAAGCCTCCCTGTTTCCCCTGCTGCTTTACACCCTAACTGGCAGCATTCTGCACTATTGAGAAAACCGCTTCAAAATATCCAACAGTCACAGAATTCACTCAGCAGATACAGGTGTGTATCAAACTGCCTCATTCCCGGTACACTTTGGTACAATAGTAACCGAAGCTATGAAAACAGGGAGCTGTCGCACCAATTGGTGCGACAGCTCCCTGTCAGGCTTATCTTAACCTCAAGTCAGACGTTCTTTTAACAGCTTGTTAACAAGTTCAGGATTGGCACGGCCTTTGCTTTGTTTCATAACCTGACCGACTAAGAAGCCGATGGCTTTTTCCTTGCCGGCGTTAAAATCAGCGACCGATTGCGGGTTAGCGGCAATAACACCGTCAACAATGGCAACAATGGCGCCTTCATCACTGATTTGCACCAGTCCTTGCTCTTTGACGATAGTCTCAGCGTCTTTACCGCTTTCCCACATGCTTTCAAACACGGTTTTGGCAATTTTGCCGGATATTGTGCCTTTGTCAATTAAGGCAATGAGCCCTGCAAGCTTTGCCGCGGTAACCGGGCAAGCTTCCACAGGTATATTGGCGGCATTAAGATGCTTGGATACATCGCCCATCAGCCAGTTGGCCGCTGCTTTGGCCTCGGCTCCGGCCTTGACGGCAGCATCAAAATAATCAGCCATGGCGCGGCTGGCGGTAATGGTTTCGGCATCATAGGCCGACAGGCCGTGATCGGCCATCATCCTGGCTTTGCGCGCATCAGGAAGCTCCGGCAATTGAGCGCGGATGCTTTCTACTTTAGCCGGATCAACCATAATCGGAACCAGTTCCGGTTCGGGGAAATAGCGGTAGTCATGGGCCTGTTCTTTGCTGCGCATAGACCGGGTCACACCTTTGGCTTCATCCCAGGAACGGGTTTCCTGGATAATCCGTCCGCCATCTTCCAGCACGTCGGTCTGGCGCTCCACTTCATACTCCAGGCCGCGCTGCACCGACCGGAAGGAGTTGAGGTTCTTGAGTTCGGCTTTGGTGCCAAACGGCTGGGTACCTGCCGGGCGGAGCGAAATGTTGGCATCACAACGCAGGCTGCCTTCTTCCATTTTGCAGTCGGAAACATCGATATATTGAAGAATGCTTCTCATTTTTTCCAGATAGGCTTTGGCCTCTTCCGGCGAGCGGAGATCCGGCTCGGATACAATCTCAATCAGCGGCACGCCGGTACGGTTGTAATCCACCAAAGCATACTCGCTATTACTGATTGTGCCTGAATGCACCAGTTTGCCGGCATCTTCTTCCATATGGACACGGGTAATGCCGATACGTTTGGTTTCGCCATTGACTTCGATATCCAGGTAGCCATTAACGGCAATCGGCAGATCATACTGGGAGGTCTGGTAGTTCTTCGGCAGATCAGGGTAATAGTAGTTTTTGCGGTCAAATTTGCTAAACGGCAGTATTTGGCAGTTAAGAGCCAAGCCGGCCCGCACGGCAAATTCCACAACTTTTTCATTAATGACAGGCAATACACCAGGCAAGCCGAGGCAGACCGGACACACGTTGGTATTTTGATCGGCACCGAATTTGGTGCTGCAGCCGCAGAATATTTTCGATTCGGTTTTAAGCTCACAATGGACCTCAAGTCCAATGACTGTTTCGTATTTCATGGCATTAACCCTCCCCCAGCGGCGCAAAACGCGTATGATAATCGTTGGCCTGTTCGAAGGCGTAAGCAGCTTGAATAATGGTGGCCTCGGCCAACGGTTTGCCGATGATCTGCATGCCGACAGGCAAGCCCTGAGCAAAACCGCAGGGTATTGAGATCCCGGGCAAACCGGCAAGGTTGACGGGAATGGTGCAAATATCCTGCAGATACATGGCCAGCGGGTCACTGAGTTCGCCGATTTTGAAGGCGGTAGTCGGTGCTGTCGGGGCAATAAGTACATCGACTTCGGCAAAAGCTTTATCAAAATCCTGCTTCACTAAGGTGCGCACCTGCAATGCTTTAAGATAATAAGCATCATAATAGCCTGAACTTAAGGCATAGGTTCCCAGCATGACCCGGCGCTTGACTTCGGGGCCAAAGCCTTCACTCCGGCTTTTTTTGTACATATCGATAATATCACTGCCAGAAGCGCGATGACCAAAGCCGACACCGTCATAGCGGGCCAGATTGGAGCTGGCTTCCGCCGGAGCAATGAGATAATAGGCAGGCAGGGCATACTCGGTATGCGGCAGGGAAACCTCCCTGACTTCCGCCCCCATGGCGACAAGCTGGTCAACAGCCTTTTGAATAGCGGCCGCCACTTCCGGCTGGATACCGGCAGCGAAATACTCTTTCGGCAGGCCAATTTTGAGACCTTTGACATCCTGTACCAGCGCCTTGGTATAGTCCGGCGCCGCGGCATTGATGGAGGTGGAATCCTTGGCGTCATGCCCGGCAATGGCATTAAGCACCAGGGCACAATCGGTAACGTCTTTGGCAAAAGGGCCGATTTGATCCAAGGACGAGGCATAGGCTACCAACCCATAGCGGGATACACGGCCATAGGTTGGCTTAAGGCCGACATTGCCGCAATACGCTGCCGGCTGGCGGATAGAACCGCCGGTATCTGAGCCAAGCGCCCAGATGGCTTGTCCGGCCGTTACTGCCGCCGCAGAACCGCCGCTGGAACCGCCGGGAACCCGGTCTGTGTCCCAGGGATTACGGGTAATGAAAAAGCCCGAGTTTTCCGTTGAACCGCCCATGGCAAATTCGTCGCAGTTGGTTTTACCCACAAGCACAGCATCCTGTGCTGCCAGCTTGTCTACAACGGTGGCATCATAGGGCGGCACAAAATTGGCCAGAATCCTGGAGGCGCAGGTAGTCTTAACGCCTTTGGTGCAAATATTGTCTTTCAGCGCGCCGGGAATACCGGCCAGTGGCGCAATTTGCTCGCCCCGTGCAATCTTGTTGTCAACGGCGGCGGCCTGAGCCAGCGCTTGTTCCCTGGTTTCTGTTATGTAAGAGCGCAGCTTGGGCTCGACAGCATCGGTGCGGGCGAATACGGCATTGGTCAGTTCGACTGCCGATATCTGTTTGCTTTGCAGCATGTCATGCAGAGCATGCGCAGTATGTTTAAATAATTCCACTTCTTGACCTCCCATCCTTACCCTTCCATGATCTTAGGTACTTTGAAATAGCCGTCTTCCGCCTCAGGCGCATTAGCCAGAGCCAGTTCCCGCGGCAGCGAAGGCTTGACTTCATCAGGCCGCATGACATTTTTGAGCGGCAGCACATGGGCTGTGGGTTCCACGCCTTTGGTATCAAGCTTATTGAGGATATCGGCATACTCTAAGATTGCATTAAGCTGAACGGCATATGCCTCCAGTTCCTCCGGCGTCATTTCCAGACGGGATAACAGGGCTACGGTTTCAACATCTTGACGGTTTATTTTCATAAGTATCACCTTCCTATAAGGTTACGTAAGAACACACCTTACCCCAAGTACCCGGCAGGGTGTGTCACCATTTTCCAATAAATTTTATTATATCATGCTTGCGGCTTTTGTACCAGCATCAGGAACTCTTCTTCATTCAGGACCGGAACACCCAGTTCATTGGCCTTATCCAGCTTACTGCCGGCCTCCTCACCGGCTACGACATAGCTGGTCTTTTTGCTGACAGATGAGGATATCTTGCCGCCACAGGCAGCAATAAGGGCTTCGGCTTCTTTGCGCGGCATGGTCAAGGTGCCTGTCAGGACAAAGGTTTTGCTCGCCAATTCCTGACTCAGAGGCTCCTGGCGTTCTTCGGTCAGTTTCACGCCCACGGCTTTGAGCTTCCCAATGTACGCCAAATTATCGGGATCGGCAAAATAGTTTACCACACTTTCGGCAATTTTGGGGCCGATTTCACCAATTGTCGTAAGTTCTTCGACGCCGGCCACAGCCAGCCTGTCAATATCACCATAGTACCGGGCTAAGAGTGCCGAGGCTTTGGCGCCGACATGCCGTATGCCCAAAGCAAACAGCGCCCGGGATAAACCGGCCTCTTTGCTGGCTGCTATGGCTTTCACCAGATTGCCTGCCGATTTTTCGCCCATACGTTCCATCACCGCCAGCGTTGCCGGCTGCAGCGTATACAAATCTGCCGCGTCTTTTACCAGTCCGGCCTCGAGCAGGCTGGTGATGACCGCCGGGCCCAGTCCGTCAATATTCATCGCATCACGGGAAACGAAGTGGATAAGTCCTTCCCGCAGTAACGCCGGACAGCGGGGATTGACGCATTTATGGGCTGCTTCTCCGGTTTCGCGGACAATCTGCTTGCCGCATTCGGGGCAGCTGGCAGGCATAATAAAGGGCTGTTCCTGCCCTGTGCGCCGGCTCTCCACAACCGCAACCACCTCAGGAATAATTTCCCCGGCTTTATGAACAATGACGGTATCGCCAAGGCGAATATCCTTTTCCTGAATAAAATCGGCATTATGCAGGGTAGCCCGGCTCACCGTAGTCCCTGCCAGTCTGACAGGCCGCAGTACGGCAGTGGGTGTCAGCGCCCCGGTACGGCCAACCCGCACAAAGATGTCTTCCAGAATGGTCGTCGCCTGCTCTGCCGGAAATTTATAGGCAATGGCCCAGCGCGGGTCTTTGGCGGTGGAACCAAGCAGGCGCTGCTGGGCCAGACTATTGACTTTGATTACCAGGCCGTCAATGTCATAAGGCAAATCAACCCGCTTTTCCGCCCAACTTTCGCAGTACTGTGCCACTTCGTCAATATTGTCAAAGGTCCGGTAATGGGGATTGATTTTAAAACCCAGTGCCTGCAGTTTCTCCAGCATGGCCGAGTGGGTAGTGACCCCAAGACCTTCTTCGGTCCCCAAACCATGCATGGAAATATCCAGCGCCCGTTCTGCCGTGATCCTGGGGTCAAGCTGACGGATGGAACCGGCGGCGGCATTGCGGGGATTGGCCATAAGCGGCTCACCGGCAGCTTCCCTAAGTGTATTCAGCCGGTCAAATTCCCGCCTGGGCAAATACACTTCCCCGCGTACTTCCAACAGCGGCGGAATGCCGCCGGTCTCGCTCAACACCAATGGCACCGAGCGGATGGTACGGATATTGGTTGACACATCTTCGCCATAAACGCCGTCACCCCGGGTAGCTCCCCGGGTCAGCCGGCCATGTTCATAGACAAGGTTCATGGCCAGGCCATCAATTTTGAGTTCAACAACATATTCCACAGCCTGGCCGTCAAGGCTGACCCGCACTCTGGCGTCAAACGCCTGCAGTTCCCCGGCGGAGAAGGCGTTGCCCAAACTAAGCATCGGCGTCAAATGGGCCACCCGCGCAAAACCGCCGGCCGGCGCGCCCCCCACCCGCTGACTGGGGGAATCGGGGGTAATCAGCGAAGGATAGGCGGTTTCAAGGTCAATAAGCTGCCTCAGCAGTTTGTCAAATTCGGCATCGCTGATTTCAGGATTGTCAAGCACGTAGTAGCGGTGACTGTGATAGTGGATGGTTTTTTTTAATTTTTCAATTTCCTCCGCAGCAGCCGTCAGGCTATCCGGTATCGCGGTATTCATGTCGTAAAACCCCCGAAGAATATATTAGACTCTGCTGATTGGCGCCAGTTGGGCCAGCAGTTTTTTGATGCCTTCATTAGGAAAGGCAATGCTAAGCTGCATATTGTCACCACTGCCGCTGACGGCCACCACCGTGCCTGTGCCCCACTTGGCGTGATACACCTTTTCCCCGGCTTTCCATTCCAGGTTCTGTGGCTTAGCCGGGTTTTGCACCGGGCTTTTCAGGATAGTGAGTTCTGGTTTGACCGCTGCCTTAGGCAGCGAAGCGGCGGCAACCGGACGGCTGCCGGGCATGGATGACAAATAGGCAGGGCGCCCAGGCGCATAGCGTTCCATGAGCTCAGGCGGTATTTCATCCAGGAACCGGGACGGCGAATAGCATACCGTATTCCCGTAAATCATGCGCTGCCGGGCATTGGATATATACAGCTTGCGCTCAGCCCGGGTGATACCGACATAACACAACCGCCGTTCTTCCTCAATTTCCCGCTCGTCCATCAGGGTGCGGACATGGGGGAAGATACCTTCTTCCAGTCCGGCAAGAAACACGACAGGGAACTCCAGCCCTTTGGCCGAATGCAGGGTCATGAGGGTCACCTTGTCATCAGAGAATTCATTATTATCAAGATCTGTCAGCAGCGACACATGGCTTAAAAATTCTTCCAGCGTATTTTCCGCTTCGGTCTCGGCAAATTTTTTGGCGTCACTGACAAGTTCCTTTAAGTTTTCAATGCGGCTCATCGCCTGCGGGTCGCTGTCGGCTTCCAGCTCGGCCAGATAACCGGAATCGCGCATGACTTTATCCACCAGTTCGGGCACCGGCAGCGTATTCTGGCAGGACATCAAATTGAAAATCAATTCGGCCAGCCCTTCCAGCTGATGCTTAGCCCGCTTAGTAAGTCCCGGCACCAAGTCAGGGTTGGACACGGCATCGAACAGCGGCACACCCTGCCCGGCCGCATATTCTTCCAGCCGGCCAATGGTAGTATTGCCAATCCCCCGGCGGGGCACATTGATAATACGCAGCAGGCTGACGGCATCTGCCGGGTTGAAAAGCACCTTGATATACGCCATGATGTCTTTTATTTCCTTACGGTCATAGAACCTGAGGCCGCCCACCATGGTATAAGGAATAGCGGCATTGCGCAGGCCTTCCTCAATGGTGCGTGACTGGGCATTGGTACGGTACAATATGGCGATATCTTTATAAGGTGTACGATACACCGTATTGAGTTTCACAATATTATCGGTGATATACCGGGCTTCGTCCCGTTCATCCATTGCCAGATAGTGAGTTATGGTATCGCCTGCCTGGTTATCTGTCCATAATGATTTGGGCTTGCGGTTGCAATTGTTTTCGATGACAGCATTGGCGGCATCGAGTATCGTTTGGGTGGAACGGTAATTTTGCTCTAATTTAATGACTTTGGCATCCGGATAATCGGATTCAAAATCAAGGATATTCTGAATATCCGCACCCCGCCAGGCATAAATACTCTGGTCAACATCACCTACCACGCAGATGTTTCGATGTTTGGCCGCCAGACGTCGGGCAAGCAGGTATTGAGCACGGTTGGTATCCTGATACTCGTCGATTAGGATGTAGTGAAATTTTTGCTGATATTTTTCCCGAACCGTGGCATTATATTCCAGTAGTTCCACCGACAACATCAGGAGATCGTCAAAATCCAGCGCATTATGGACTTTGAGTTTGCTCTGGTACAGCTTGTACACTTCGGCTACTCTGAGATTGTAAAAATTGTCGGCCTGCGAAGTGAACTCCCGCACATCCTGCAGCGCATTCTTGGCATTAGAGATGGTGGATTGCACGCCGCCGGGCGTAAACTGCTTTTCGTCAAGGTTGAGTTCCTTCAGACAGGTTTTGATCAGCGACTGCGAATCGCCGGCATCATAGATGACGAAATTGCGGGTATAGCCGCCCAGGTTTTCAATCTCCATCCGCAGGAATTTGGCGCAGAAGGCATGAAAGGTACTCAGCCAAATATCTTTGGCAACCAGGCCAACGATCCCGGCCACCCGCGCTTTCATTTCGGCAGCCGCTTTGTTGGTAAAGGTTATGGCCAGAATATTATAAGGTGCCACTCCCTGTGCTAAGAGATTGGCAATCCGGCTTGTCAGGACCTTGGTCTTGCCTGAACCGGCTCCAGCCATGATTAGGAGCGGCCCGTTTACATGGGCAACAGCTTCCTGCTGCGCCGGGTTCAAGCGGTCAAATATGTTATTCATAGCTTCCTCCAAGTCTTAAGTAGGATAAACATTAATATTTTCTCCATATGTTTGCCTTTTCCTGTTGATTTTTAGAAAAAAAACAGAGCCTGCCTATGCAGACTCTTTAAAAAATGCGGTATCAATACGCCTGTACCAGCTTGACACCTTTTTGCAGCATAACGATTCCCTTGGCCCCCAACACTTCAACAGCCTTGTCAACGTCCTGTTCCGCAACCTGGGCTGCCAAACCTTCACAAGAGGCACTCAGTTCACGCGGTACAGGCACAAGCTCGGCGACAATGCTGTGTTCTTTTAAAATCTTTTTCGCCCGGAAGGCGTGATATACTGACGGAAATGTAATTACACAACTGAGCATTTACTAACCCTTTCCCTATGCACTCGCAAAGTATACTATGATTAGATTATTTTGTTATATGGATAGTATACTCACCGCCGGCCTCAGAACATTCCGGCCGGAAGTTCTGCGACTTGGCAAATTTAATAATAAGTCCTTTAGATCAAATATATTCGCCACAGTCCATCAAACTCCTTTGCTTATCGGTACAATAAATATTACATGCTTATAATAATATTCCTGCTAAGACATTGTTTAAGAGGAAATTGTATCTTAGTTTCCGAATTATACAGCTATACAACACACGTTAAAAATTTCATTTGGAATATCTATTTATATCTGAGGTGAGCATATGTCCTATATTCAATCATTAACCGTATTTTTACAAGTAGCCGAAGAAGGCAGCTTTTCCGCCGCTGCAAAAAAACTCGCCCTAACCCAGCCGACCGTTTCCTTTCATATCGACAACCTGGAAAAAAATTTTGGCTGCCCGTTATTTACCCGGACTTCCAAAGGGGTATCACTAACTATCTACGGAGAAAAGCTATACGAAACTACCCGGACAATTAACGGCCTGGTTGCCAGCACCCATAGTGAAATTCAGGCCATGACACAAGGTTCCAGAGGCCGGATACTGCTTGGTGCCAGCACAATCCCGGCAGATTATATCCTGCCGCCGCTATTGGCCAGGTTTCTCAGCGAACATCCCGGACTGACGCTGTCTTTGGTAACAGGCGACAGCCAAACCATCTTGAAAAGGTTTACCCAGGGCGAATTTCCCATTGCCGTCATCGGCTCGAAACCCGATGACAGCCTTATCAGTCAGCCCTTATGGACAGATGCCCTGGTACTTGCCGCCCATCCGGATTTTAAACCGGTCAGCGGCACATCCCCGGTCAAAGACTGGCTGCCTGCCTTACCGTTTATTTTGCGCAAAGAATCCTCCGGCACGGCACGCTCGGCGCTGGATGCACTGGCACGGCTGGGCATAACAGCCGCTGACCTTACTGTCGTGATGGAAGCCGGCAGTAATCAAGCAATTAAAGCCGCCATTATGAACAAAATCGGCGTGGGCTTTATCTCTGCCTGGGCCGTGGAGAGCGAGCTTGCCTCCGGTCAGCTTATTGCACTGCCACTGCCGGGTACCGCCATCAAACGCCAATTCTATGCCCTTAGCCGTCAGCCGCTGCGCCCGGCATGTCTGGAGACCTTCTGGCAGTATTTAATCAAACAGAATTAGCAGTCTTCCAGAACTAGCATTCAGCCACTTTGACCCGGTTGCGGCCGCTGTGCTTGGCTTCATACAGCGCCTTATCGGCCCGGGCAATAAAGTCGGACGGCTTGTCCGCCAGTGTTACACGGCCGCCTGCCACACCTACGCTCACCGTCACATGCGCAGCCACCGGCGAAGCGCTATGCGGTATATTGCACCGCTCGATAGCTTGCCGAATGGCTTCCGCAACCTCGACAGCGCCGGCAATGGAGGTTTCCGGCAAAATAACAACAAATTCCTCACCGCCATAGCGTGCCACTAAATCACCCGGCCGTTTTAAAACCTGGCCTGCGGCTGCCGCCACCTGTTTCAAGCAATCGTCGCCTTCCTGGTGCCCATAGGTGTCATTGTAGTATTTAAAAAAATCAAGATCCAGAAACAGAACCGACAGTTCGCTGCCTGTTCTTGCCGCCCGCCGCCACTCCATATCATAGATTTGTTCAAAATGCCGCCTGTTCGCAATGCCGGTTAAACCGTCCAGCGAAGACAGGCGGCTTAATTCTCTATTGGCATTTTCCAGTTCTTCCAGCACCTTTACCAATTCAGCCTCCCGCGCTTTACGCTGATCGATTTCATATTTGATTTTCAAAGCCGAAAGCACCCTTGCTTTGAGTTCCAGCGGCTTGACCGGTTTGGTGATAAAATCCATAGCCCCGGCGGTAAATGCCCTTTCCAGCGTCTCTGTGATATCACTGGCCGTGATGACAATAATCGGAATATCTTTTAAACATCGATTGGCTTTTATCAGCCGGCAGGCTTCAATCCCATCCATGTCCGGCATAATTACATCCATGAGAATAAGATCAATGCGCGTGGATACACAGGCCGGCTGGTCCATTCCCAATAAGTCAAAAGCGGCGAATGCCGTTTCGGCGGTAATTACCTCACTAAACCCATTTTTCTCCAATAAGCGTTTAACCAATACCCGGCTGTCTGCCGAATCGTCAACAATTAAGATAGCCATCTGAGTACTCCTCCCTGCCTATTCATAGCAGATTTCAACAACCTCGAGATATTGCTTCAATTCCTGGGCTAATTCGCGGGCTCTAACCGGTTCCTGTTGTTTTCCGGCCTGTTCAATGGCTGCCCCGAGCTCGGTGATTCTGTCAAAGCCATAGCCGCCGCCAATACCTTTTAGTGTATGCCCAATCACCCGTATGGTCTCAGAGTCCTTACTATCTGCGGCAGTTACAATAGCGTTGATATCTTCCTGCCGCTTTTGCAGAAATCCTGGAATCAAATCCTCCAGATCACGATCAATAACAACACTGTATTTCACATCAGGTTCCTCCTCGCAAAATGTGCTATAGCATCCAACAGAACACGCTTCTTAATGGGTTTGGTGAGATGGGCATCACAGCCTGAATCACGTGTTTTTATGCCATCTTCCTGCAACGCATACGCTGTCAGGGCAATAATGGGTGTACGGGTACGGCCCTGTTCCTGTTCCCAGTTTCTGATGGTTCTGGTGGCCTGATAGCCATCCAGCACCGGCATTTGCATATCCATAAACACTAAATCATATTGGCGGGCCATAAACTTTTCCACAGCAATCTGGCCATTGTCAGCTATATCCAGCTTATACGGAGTCTTTTTGAGATAGGCCTCAATCAGCAGCTGGTTATCTGCCGAGTCTTCCACCAGCAAAATATTCAGAGGCTCCTGCCGGATGGCTTCAGGCATTGGCTGCTGACAGGTGATAAACCCGGTGCAGGACAGGTGAGCGGCTTCTGTAGTTTCATTTCCCTGACCAACTATTACGGTAAAGTAAAAAGTACTGCCCACTCCCAGCATACTTTCCACCCAAATACGGCCTTCCATTAATTCCACCAAACGCTTGGCAATGGCCAGCCCTAAGCCGGTGCCGCCATATTTCCGGGTATCGGAAGCGTCAACCTGTGTAAACCTCTCGAAAATAGGTCCGAGCTTGTCCTGAGGAATGCCAATACCGGTATCGCGCACAACAAATAGCAATTCGACAAAGTCGGCTTCCGGTTGGCTTCTTTGCGATACCTCAAGCGTAACCTCACCGGCTTCCGTGAATTTAACGGCATTGGCCAGCAGGTTGATGAGCACCTGCTGCAAGCGAACCGGATCACCAACCAGACGGGAAGGTGTTTCCGGCTTGATATGCCAGTGAAGCGCAATGCCCTTTTGCTGGGCCTGCAGCAGTATAATCTGACAAGTCTCTTCCACCGCGATAAATAAATCAAACTCGCTTTTATTTAAAGTTGGATGCCCAAGCTCTATCTTGGAAAGATCCAGGATATCGTTGATAAGATTAAGTAAATTTTCTCCGGCCGACCGGGACACCCGCACATATTTTTCCTGTTCAGGCGTAAGCGGGGTTTCTCCCAGCAGCTCGCCCATTCCTAAAATTGCATTTAACGGCGTGCGGATCTCATGACTCATATTGGCTAAAAACTGTGATTTTGCCACCGAGGCTGCGAGAGCTGCATCTCTGGCAACAGTAAGCGCCTGATTGGCATCATTCAGCGTTTCTGTTTTCGTACGGATGTTTTCCGCCATATAATTGAAAACATTGCATAGGGTTTTGATCTCCGAAACCGAAACATCAATAAGGCTCTGCTCAACCCGGTAGCTATAATCACCGGCCCGCATGGCGTCTGCCCCGGCGATCAACCGCCTGATGGGAGTTGCCAGCCGCTTTTCCAGCACCATGGTTAATGGCAGGGTCGCCAGCATTAATACCAGGAAACAGATAAGCATAATGCTGATTTGCCGGTAAAAGGACTCTAATATTTCCCCTTTTTCAACCTCGCCAATGATAATCCAGTCACGGTTAATCAGCTGGCGATAGGCACCGATAACCTCTTGGCCGCGGTAGTTGGTATAGGCGGCAGTACCTGTTTTGCCCTGGCTGACCACTTGCAGCGTTTCGCCGTTAATCGGGAAACTCAGCCTGGCATTATCCTTGGCAACCCCGTTTTTTACCAGTTGACCAATAAACCGCGACTCGGTAATCATTAACCCCTGTTGATTAATCAGATAGGTTTCTCCTGTACGTCCAAACTGAAACTGCTTCATAATCTTGTCAATGGTGGCAAGCTTGACCGCTCCCAGCATCAGACCTTTAAATTGACGGTGTTCGTCAAAGACAGGTGCTGAAAAAACAACTACAGGCTGCCCGTCGGCGGCCCCCCGTGCTGTCAGCACATCACTTATATATTCCTGTCCCTGGGCGGCTTTCTGATAATAAGGACGGTCAGATATATCAATTCCTGCCGTCGCAAACGGGGCAGCAACCGTAACTCCCGCTTTATTTACATAAATGACAGCAGAAAATTCATCCTGACTTTGCAGGAACTGCCGGATTCTTGCATCGATAGACTCAATATCCTCTGTTTCGGCTTTAAGCACCGGCCAGTTGGCCATATCTCTAATGACGGCAGCGCGCTCATGAAACCACTTATCAATGGTATCCTGCTGCATCGTAATCATCTGCTCGAGATTCTCGGCGCTTTCCCGCTTGGTATTCTGCAGCTCGTAATAAGTAAAAATAAGCATTAACGTAATACAAGGCAGCAAAACCAGCATAAATCCCCAAAACCGCAGCAACGACTTGAGGGTATTAAGCCCAAGCAGAGCATTGATGCAATTAAACAAACGGCCAAGTACCTGCATAACAGCCTCCGGAAAAAATAAATGTTTCTTACATTCGATAATTCGACAATTACCCCTATTATTCCTGCCATTCCTGCCGTATTAGCTTATTTATCAGCCAGTTGAAAGAACAAACGTTTGCAGAACATATGTTCTTATGTTATAATTATGCTAGTATTTCCGTTCACATTCGTTGAGTTTGTACGCGCCGTACGTTACAATACATATTGGTGGTGAAACCATGAAAACGCTGGACCCACTGGCTAAGCTGAAAATTTTGGGCGAAGGGGCTAAATATGATGTGTGTGCCTCAACCGCCACCAGAGTAAAAAAGCCCGGACAATGGAATATTGGGGCAACCGCCCCCAGCGGCATATGTCATTCCTTTACTCCTGACGGACGCTGCATTTCCCTGTTTAAGGTGCTATTGACAAATTACTGTGAAAAAGACTGTGCCTATTGTCCCAACCGCGCCGGACGCGATGTCGCCCGCACCAAGTTTGCTGCCGATGAATTGGCCGGACTATTTATGGAATTTTACCGCCGCAATTATGTGGAAGGCTTGTTTTTAAGTTCAGGTGTTACCCACTCCACCGGCCATACCATGAGTGAAATCCTTAAAGTGGCGGAAGTCCTCCGCAGCCGCTACAAATTTGGCGGCTACATCCATCTTAAAATTTTGCCGGGTGCCGCCGATGCCGATGTGGCCGCCGCCATGCGGTTTGCCAACAGGGTATCGCTGAATATGGAGGCTCCCAGCGCCGCTCATTTGGCCCGGCTTAGCAGCAGCAAGAACTTTACCGGCGAGATACTTGACGGTATGGCCAAAATCAGCCGCCACCTGAGAAATCATCCGGGAGTCAGTCATTCCACCCAATATATTGTGGGCGCTGCCCAGGAAGCCGACCAAGATATTTTGCAGTCGGTAACCAGCCTCTACCACCAGTACAACCTGAAACGCGCGTATTTCAGCGCCTTTCAGCCGGTAGACGGTACACCGCTTGCCACCGTGGGCCAGACACCGCTGCTGCGGGAAAACCGCCTGTACCAGTCTGACTTTCTCCTGCGCCTCTACGGGTTTCGCTACAGTGATTTGGTTTTTGATACCTGCGGCAATCTGGATCAGGACCTTGATCCCAAACTGGCCTATGCGCTCCATCATCCTGAAATCTTTCCACTGGAAATAAATAAGGCCTCGTTTCAGGACTTGCTCAAAGTGCCCGGCCTGGGCCCGCGCTCGGCCGCCAAAATTGTCCGGGTCCGCCGTGAATACCGCTTCACACAGCCGGCAGAATTAAAAAATGCCGGGTTAGTGCTTAAACGCGCATTATCCTTCATTACCATCGATGGCCGGTTTTATGGCGACCGCATCAAACTCGCCAAACCCAACCGCCAAAATTATACGCAACTCAGTTTATGGGGGGACACACGTGATCATCTGCTCACAGTCGCCATGGCCGATCATTAAAGCCGCGCTGCTGGCTCAAATACATAATGACCTGCCTTGCTTCCACAGCGAACAGGATAGTCTCGGCCTGTTTAAGGATACCACCGTATATAATGCGGACGAAATACCCCTGGCAGCCTTGCTCAAACAGGTATCTGACACCTGCGGTCTGAACGCCGCCTGGCTGCTGGACAGCCCTGGGCAGACGCTCACACGGCTGGTGGCGGCCAATCTGCGTTATCAGGCGGCCGACCGGTCGGCTGTCATTTTTGCGGCAGCCGAACAGGCTATCCGTTACGGACATTCCTATTGTTTCTGCGGTATTGGTGATATCAGCCGGATGTTTCTTTCCCGCGCCAAGGTAGTATCGCACGAAGTGCACAAGATGCTGGGGTTTATCCGCTTTCACCCGGCTCCGGACAATACCCTGGTGGCACGGCCAAAACTGTTTCATCAAACCGCTGATCTCATTTTAAAAAAGTTTGTTGCCCGTTACCCGAACACCCGGCTTGTTTTCCTGCTGGAAGATACGGCACTGGTATTAATGGAGGGCAAGCTAACACAGACTGCCGCCGCCCCTTACTTGCCTTATCTGGAAAATCAGGATTTTGCCGCCGCCTGGGAAACTTATTATCAGTCACAGTATATTGCCGCCCGCAAAAACATCAAACTAGCCCAGCATGTCATTCCGAAAAAATACTGGAATTGGCTGGCCGAAGGCAAAATACTGGAAAGTGAGGCTTCTAAATAACCCATGCATAAACACCTGCCGCAACCGTACTTCAGCCGGTTTGTCAGAGCAATTATCGAATTTGACATGCTCCAGGACGGGGACAAAATCCTTGTCGGCCTGTCCGGCGGCAAAGACAGCCTGTTTCTGACCTATGCCCTGGCAGTTCTCAAAGACATTTCACCGGTAAAATTTGAGCTGGGCGCCTTTACCCTTGACCCCCTGTTCACTACTGATTTTGACCCTGCGCCGTTGCTGGATTTTTGTACCAGGCTGGGGATTCCTTTTGGCACCAGCCAAGCCAATATTGCCGGTATCATTGAGAATAACGCCGGGAAGGACCCTTGTTTCACCTGTGCCTTTTTCCGGCGCGGTGCCGTAAATAATTATGCCAAACAACACGGCTACAACAAAGTAGCTCTGGCACACCATCACGATGATGCGGTAGAAACCTTCTATATGGGACTGCTGTACGCCGGTCACTTAAAAACCTTTGCTCCGGTAACCTATTTAAGCCGTACCGGTCTTACCGTCATTCGCCCGCTGGTATACTTCCGGGAAAAAGAGCTCCGGGAAAGCGTCAGCCTGCACGGCTTAACACCCATTGCCAGTCCCTGCCCGATGAACGGTAAAACCAAACGCCAGGAAATCAAAGAACGGATTGCCGCGCTGGAAGCAGCCGACCCGGCGTTTTACGCCCACCTTGCCGCCGCCATGCGCGGCGGCAAGGCTGCCGAACTCTGGCCGGAACCACCCGAGCGCCGCCAGCTCAAAGTCAAGCATGACGCCTTTTGGCGGCAAAACCGGCAATAAACAGTAGAAAAGCTTGTAAAATTCCTCAAAAAAGAGGAAAAGTTTGGATAAGCATAGAAGAATACCTCTACTTCAAAACTATCTGATTGTGAGGGATGTCTATGACCTGGAAAAATAAACTCTGTTTATTGCTTTGTATGATTATAGCAGGCTTAAGCATGCTGCCGGCAGCAGCCTCGGCCAGCAGCAGTGATCTTACCAAAGTAACAGTCGCAGTAAAAATCGAAAAGCCGGATTATTTCTGGCAGTATCCGTTTTTAGGAAAGCAACTCACCGGCATCACAATTACCAGCTTTGGTAAAACCTTTTCCATTCCGGCCATGACTGATGCCGATACCCTGGAAATTGACGTGCCGCGAGGCTATCATGCCCGCCTCAATATCCAATTGCAGCATGATGACATCATACTGCAAACCCTCTCCTATGTTTCCAAGCGCAGGGTTTCTCCTAACAATGCGAATTTTACCATTGTGCTAAAAGCGCCTGAACCACAGTCAATCTCCTTTTCATCTGCCGATTTTGAGAGTTCCCGCCCCTAACCTCCTGATAGGAAAATATGGAAAATGCCCTGCCGTAAACCCGGCAGGGCATTTTCCGTATTTTCCGCTTTTATTTAGCTACCGGTTTAATCCCATAACGGGTCTTCCTTTCGGCCTGCAATGGGCAGCCCGGATGCCTGTGCCAGCTTATACCCCAGATAATAGCCAAAACAGATAATGGTCTCCACCGGTGAAAAGTATTCCACCGTGGTGTCAAATAAGAAATTGGCGTTGCCGCCAAACTCCTCATCGGCTTCCCACAGCAATACCGCCAGCGGCACCCGGGGGAAAGCCTGGAAAGAGTAAGCACTATGCGCCATTTTTAGCTTTTCGCCGCCAAAGGCAGCGGCGGCGCGGTCAAAGGCGGGCAAGTCATGCTGAAAGGTATTTACCAGACCGTCCAGCACCTCTTTTTTAAAGGCTGGAAAAAAAACCATGCCGCCATTGGGTACTTCTTTTAAGGTTATCCATTTCCCGGACGGTTCAACATCCTGGGCAAAAGCCAGATAATGCAGAATCAGCATCCCGGTGCCCAAGGCACAACGCCGGCCGGTTGCCTGCTCATAAACCTCACCGCCGGCAACATTCACCACATAAGGCTTTTGGAAAAAAGGAACTACATAGGTTCCGGAAATTGCCGAATACTCGGCCACAGCATTATGACATACAACTGCCGGCTTCTTTTCTTTTAAGTCGGCGACCGCCTTATCATAGGCAAACTGATAGCTTGATGCCATCTTCCCCACCTCCATTAGTTAGTTAATCAAGCAATTCGTTCACATATACCAGCCGGATACCGCCGGCTTCTATTTCGGGAATCATTTCCCGCACGGCAGTAACCGTATTGGGCCGGGCATGGCCAATAACTGTCACACTGCCATTTTTTTGCGCCATTTTCACGGCTTTACGCAGTTGGTCTTTTATCAGTTCAATATCAGAACTATTGTCTAAAAACAGTTCGTTTTCCCCGGTCCTGAGCCCCAGCTGCCGCGAAGTCTCGGCAGCAATGGTCTGCCCGTTGGTGCGGCTGTCGATAAAGAACAGATTGTTGGCTTTGATCACCCCAAGCACGGTTTTCATTACCCGGCGGTCCGCCGTAGCCTTCGAACCTTGATGGTTATTGACGCCCTTCACCCCAGGTGTGGCAGCAATGGCTTTTGCCACCTTATCCTTGATTTCCGCATCACTCATAGCAACAGTAATTACTGTGGGCTCAGTCTCCTCGGCGGCCGACAGCGGTTCCAGCGGCAAATGCAGCATCACCAGATGGCCGGCGCTCAAAGCGCGTGTTGCGGCTTCATTGCTGTACGCACGATAGGGCAGCACAGCAAAGGTTATCGGGCGCCCCATGTTGGCAAAACCGGCAATCGGTTCTCTGGTATAGCCAAAATCGTCAATGATAATGGCCATACTGCCTGATTTCCGCTCAACCTTAGGCTTAGGTTTGGACGGCACTGCCTTTTTCTCTTTGATAATATATATCCGGTCAGTTACTAAGGTAAGCGGTTCATTGTTCAGGCTATCTTGAATGCCAACATCAATGCGGACCGCCGATGTGCCGTTATAGTTGTCCGGTTCTGTGCCGATGACCTTGCCGCCGGCATTGGCAGCAAGCGGCTTGATGGCTTGTTCCAGAGTTTCAGGCGATACGGTTTCCGGCAGTTCCAGCAAAATATTCCGGGTGTGCCAGCGGATAATCCCCTCTACACCTGTCCGGGGAACTTCCCGCTTGGCTTCCTTTACCTCCCGGGGAGTTACCTTACTATTTGCCAAACCGCTGTCAACCGCCGCATGAAGTTTTAATGACTGCTCGGAAAAGTCAAGTATTACCCCGGCTCCTGTTTTTTCCATATTGTAGCCGGGCTCAGGAGGCTGAGCCGGCTTTTGGCCGAACTGATAATACATAATAACTGCCAAAACACCCATAAGCGCGAGTATCCAGATAAAATGATTGCTTCGTTTCTTTGCCATTAAATTCTCCTTATATACCGTTTATCAAATTAATATACCCACATACCCACTCACCTGGTAACTAAATTATATATTTGTAAACTACCTATTGTCTACTGTCTCCTAAACACACGCAGTGCCATTCTTAACATAATCTTAACATAATCTTAAAAATCCCCGGGAGGAAAACGACTCATCCTGAACTAATTCTTTTAAGGACACTAGGTAAAAAGTCCCATCCCACAAAGTATACCATAAGGAGTATAATGTGAAAAATTTCAAAAAGCTCGCAGCCATTTTCGGTAAATTTTGTGACAAAATTAAATTGCGTAAACTCCCTAACCCCTTCGGCACCAAAGCACTTAGCGGCTTTAAATTATCATTGAAACCACCTGCACCTGCTTCGAACTACCGCCGAAAACTGACTGGCATGTGGAATAGCTTGGCTGTTTGCGCACATAACAAAGGCTTCCGCCTGAAACCTTTGGAAAGATGCTTTTACAGCCTCAGCCTTAAAGCCAAGTTAGCTACAGTTATAGCAATTATGTCCTTGCTGACAATTTGCGTTGGTGTTATCGGCCTGCATGGAATAAAAAATTCCAATGACTCTTTGAAAGCCATGTACAACAACCGCATCGTGTCACTGCAGGAACTGAAACTAATGTCAGACAGTTTCACCGTAAACATTGTGGACACCTGCCATAAAGTAAAAAACGGACACATGGCCTGGGCGTTAGGACGCAATAAACTTAACGAAGGTACCGCAATAATTAAAGAACAATGGGCTGCTTACAAAAACAAAACACTTACAGCTGAGGAAGAACGTATGGTAGCCCAAATTGACGGCTTTTTTGGTATAGCTGACGGCGCAATCGCCAAAGCCGCTGATATTATGGTCAAAGAAGATAAAGATGCATTATCCGCTTTCATGGTCGAGGAAATGTACTCAAGTATTGAACCGGTATCCGGCAAATTGTCCGAGTTACTGAGTTTGCAGCTCACTCTTGCCAATAAGGAATATCAAGACGCAGATAACAGATATCATTCTTTACTAATCCTATTTAGTACTATCATTATTGCCGGACTCATCATGGCCATTGGCTTAGCTTTCTTCATCCTGCAGCTGACCCTCAGAGAAATTCATGTCATGGTCGCCTGTGTGGAAGAAGTCGCCACAGGTAACTTAGCAATACCGGAAATTAAGGTTACCTCTCATGACGCAGTCGGCCGGCTAGGTACAGCGATCAATTCCATGGTGGTAAATCTGCGTTCGGTAGTGCAAACGGTATCACAATCTGCTGAACAGGTTGTAGCCGCGTCGCAAGAAACGGCAGCTTCAGTTGAGCAGGTATCAGGCACCGCCGCAGCTATAGCCGCTAGCAGCGCCGAGCTTGCCGGCGACGCTGAAATCGGTACTGTATCTGTCGTCGAAGTTTCTAAATCCCTGCTGGAATTGTCATCGCTGACCGATATTGCCAAACGGGAAGCAACCTCTGGTGCAGCAAGATCAAGAGAAACACTGACCGCAGCGCTTGAAGGGCAGCAGACCGTTGTTCACACAGTAACTTGTATGGACAATATCAAAAATAAAACACTGGAAACAGAACAGGAAATTGCCACACTCAACCAATATATAAAGCAAATTAGTGCTATCACTGACACCATAACCAACATTGCATCCCAAACCAATCTCTTATCACTTAACGCTGCGATTGAAGCCGCCCGCGCCGGCGAGGCGGGACGTGGCTTCGCTGTAGTAGCCAAAGAAGTTAAGCGGCTGGCCGAGCAGTCTACACAAGGCGCAACTGAAGTAGCTGCGCTGATTGGCAAGGTGACCCAAAGCACAGCGGCTGCTGTAGCAGCTATGCAAAGCAGCCGGATCGAGGTTGATGGCGGAGTTGCCAGCGCTACTCAGGCCCGTCAGGCGTTAAAAAACATTTTAACCGCCGTAAACAACACAGTTACCGATATCGAAGCAGTACTGACAATTACCGATGAAGAAGTTACGCAGTCCGACCAACTGATTGATCTGATTGATTCACTTGCCACAGTAATTGAAAACACTGCTCACCGGGCCAAAGAAGTTTCCGTTGCTACTAAGCAGACCTCAACCGTTATGGAATTTTTGTCTGCTAACTCTGTTGAAACCAATAATATGGCTACCAATCTTAAACTGGCCATGACTCAATTTAAAACCGACGCTGACCGGTAATAACTATATTGTTAATAAAGGAGAGAACTGCTTTATGGAAAAACAAAAGTTTCAAATTATGGACAGTCAGGTCATTATTAACCTGACCGGCGACCTGCAAGGTGAATTGGCCGCTCAAATCAGAGAGGCGATCCTCAGCTATATCGATAAGGGTTACTCGACTTTTCAGCTTGATTTTTCCAACGTTGACGGCATTAACTCGACCGGTTTGGGTATGCTGGTTAATATTCAAAAACGAGCCTTCCAAAACGGTGGCGATGTTATGATTCACGGTCTCACAGGCATCGTAAAAGCAGCTTTTGAACGTACCCGCCTAACCCGTGCTTTTAACATCTTTGAGGATCAGCATGCAATAGTATAGACAGCAGTATAGTTCATACAGACAGTATCTTCAAAGTAAAAGAACGGGATTGCTTACTTGCAATCCCGTTTTTTTACTTAGTGTGTGCATATTTACGAACGGAAGTTAATAAACTGTAATTCTATCCCAAAATCTTTTTCTTTAAGCTTTTGAATAACAGCCTGCAAATCATCTTTCTTCGCACCAATTACCCGCACCTGGTCATCCATAATTTGTGCTTGTACTTTGAGCTTCTGTTCTTTAATGTAGCTAACTACGGCTTTGCCCTTTTCCTTGCTGATACCTTTTTGAATCATGACCGTCTGCTTGACTGTGCCGCTGAAAGCTGATTCAATTTTCCCGGGGTCCAGACACTTCAAGGGAACATTGCGCTTCACCATTTTGGTGCGCAGAATATCAAGCATGGCCCCCAGCTTATATTCATCTTCAGCCGATAATTTTAAAGAGTCCTTCTCCAGAATAATTTCGGCTTTGCTGCCTTTAAAATCATAGCGCTGTCCAATCTCCTTGGTAGTTTGATTGACAGCATTATCCATCTCCTGCATATCCACTTCTGACACAATATCAAAGGAACAATCTTTCGCCATAACCAGTAACCCCTTTCATCCAAAAACATTAGTCAAAAATATAATACCATATTTCTCTATTTTGTCCAAAAAAACCTGCTAATGGAAGCTTCAATAAACACGGGGCAGACATAATGTCTGCCCCTAACATACTTATTGGTCTATGTCCCATATTCTTTTAACATCCTCCGGGGTGGCAATTTCCCGGCCCATGGCTTTGGCTATATTGGCTATGCGTTCTACTAACGCAGCATTGGTGGCCAGAATGCCTTTGGCATAATAGATATTATCCTCTACTCCCACCCGGACATGCCCGCCCAGGGACATAGCCATAACCGACAGATTAACATGCTGGGGGCCTATGACCGAGACACTCCAGACAGCGGCAGGCGGCAGGCTCTCTACCAGAAAGAAGAGGTTTTTGGGCGTAGCCGGCAATGAGCCTTTAACGCCCAGTACCAGGTTAAACTGCAACGGGTCTTTAATGAGGCCTTTTTTCTTTAGTTCCAGCGCATTATGTATCATAGCGGCATCAAATACTTCGATTTCCGGTTTAATGTTTCTTGCCAGCATGGTTTTCGCCAGGTACTCTACCAATGCAGGCTCATTCAGATTGGCCGAATTGGGGAAATTGGACGACCCGGTGGACAAACTGGCGGAAACCGGATTGAGTACCAGCGCCGCGGCACGGGCTTCGGCTGTTTTTCCCGCCCTGGCACCGGTAGATATCTGCTTAATGACAGGACAGGCCGTTTGGTCAATGGCCCGCACAATTTCGGCAAAATACTTCAGCTCCGAGGCAGGCTTTCCCTCTTCGTCCCGGGCGTGAATGTGCGCTACGGCAGCCCCCTGGGCGTAACAGGCTGAAATATCCCGGGCAATCTCGTCAGCCGTTACCGGTACATAGGGTGTCATGCTTTTTGTCGGCACATTTCCGGTTGGCGCTATTGTAATAATCAGTTTTTCCATAGCGTGTCTCCTTATCCCTACATAGGAAGGGCAATTTTTTTCTCAAATTCGGCAAACCCGGCAGCCAGGGCTGCCACAAGCTCGTCGGCCTGTTCTGCCGTCATGGTCAGCGGCGGAGCCAACAGGAACTGATCACCGTTTTCACCGTCAGCATTGCCTGTACCCGGATAAACAATCACACCGTGCTTTACCAGAGTCAGCGTTAATTTTTCCGCGATCCCCAGCGAAGCCGCAAATGGCTCTTTGGTAACCTTATCCCTGACCAGTTCCACGCCAAGCATCATGCCTTTGCCACGAACATCGCCCACATACCAGAAAGGCAGCAATTCTTCCTGCAGCCGGCGCAGCAGATAAGCCCCGACTACCCGTGATTTTTCTACCAACTCATCCTCAACCAGAGTTTTGACTACAGCTACGGCCACGGCCGCCGATAGCGGATTGCCGCCATAGGTGTGTCCATGCACAAAAATACCCGAACCTTGCTTAAAGGCATTGTAAATTTCTTCTTTGGCAATGACTCCGCCCAGCGGCGAGTAACCTGCACTCATGCCTTTAGCGACACAAATCATATCAGGAATTACATCCCAGTCCTCAATGCTGAACATAGTGCCGGTACGCCCGAAACCTGCCATGACTTCATCATCAATAAACAATATATCATAATGATCGCAAATCTGGCGGATAATTTTAAAATAGTCTTTATGGGGAACAATGGCCCCACAGGCTGCGCCGCCGACGCTTTCGGCAATAAAGGCGGCCACATTGTCGGCCCCCTCCATTTTAATAGCCCGTTCCAAATCCAGAGCGCATTCGACGCCGCAGCTTTCCTGATTTTTGCCAAAAGGACAGCGGTAGCAATAGGCAGGCGCAATATGGGGGAAATCTAATAACAGCGGCGTATATTTTTTGCGGCGTTTATCGCCAGTCATGGATAAAGCGCCGATGGTATTGCCATGAAAACTCTTCCAGCGGGAAATAATCCTGTATTTACCCGATTTGCCGTCCCGCTCAAGGTAATACTGGCGTGCCATCTTGAGAGCAGCTTCGGTAGCTTCCGAACCCCCTGACACCAAATACAGTTTATTAAGAGAACCGGGGGCCAGTTTGGCCACTAAGGCGGACAATTCCTTGATCGGGGCGGAAGTCCAGCGGGAAAGGTGGCTAAAAGCAACTTTGTTTGCTTGCTGCGTCATAGCCTCAATAACCCGTGGATGGGCATGCCCCAGATTAGCTACGGCAGCCCCTGAGCAAGCGTCAATATAGCGGTTGCCTTCAGTATCATACAGATAGATGCCCTCGCCACGCTCAACTTCCAGATAATTTTTATTGATATTCCGGTAGAATACATTATCCATTATTTTTCCTCCCTCCAGGTAAATTCCCCACATCTAAAAAAATCCACATCCTCCAAGACCTGTTGTTCTGCTTTCATTTTGGTATAGACTTCTGTTTACTGGCAGTATATCATGTTATATATATGAGCAAAAATTATTGTTTTTTATGGTATTAATTACTTTTATTAATACCTGAGAGGAATGGCTATGGAATTAAGACAGCTGCAAATATTTGTTACTGCCGCGCAAACCCTCAATTTTACCAAGGCAGCCATGAAACTAGGGTATACCCAGTCAAACATTACCAGCCAAGTTCGCCAGTTGGAGGAAGAATTACAGGTAAAACTATTCGAACGGTTTGGCAAAGGCCTCCGTCTGACCAGCGAAGGCAAACATTTTCACCAAAGCGCAGAAAACATACTGGAGCAATGTGAAAAGGCCAAGAGCGAACTAACCCCTGATATATTTCAGGGAGTGCTCACCATCGGAGCAGCCGAAACACTTTGTGTAAACCGCCTGCCCAAAATATTACTGGAATACCGAAAAAAATACCCCCGGATTGAAATCAGAGTTCAAACCGAGAGTTGTTATCAGCTTTTTCAATTATTGCGGACCAATAGTGTTGACATTGCTTTAGCTCTGGCCGGTAATATTCAGCAGCCGGATATGATCGTGAGAACCCTTTATGAGGAAGCAATGACTGTCGTAATCAGCCCGCTCCACCCGCTTGCACAGCAACAGAAGCTGGAACCAGTGGATTTAGCCGCAGAGTGCCTCATTCTTACTACCGAAGGCTGCGGCTACCGCCCGGTTGTGCTCGCCGCATTAGAACATCAGCAGGTTAAACCCGGCGCCATCATGGAGCTTTCCAGTGTCGGCGCTATCAAGGAATGCACTGCCTGCGGCCTGGGGATTGCCATATTGCCAAAAATCGCCGTACATGACGAACTGCTGCGTAAAAAACTTATCGAACTTAACTGGCTCGGCCCGCCACTTGATGTCAAAACACAATTAATCTATCACCGGGATAAGTGGCTGTCGCCCGCCATCCAGGCATTCCTGGAGTTATGTGAGACCATGGGAAAGTAAGGAGCCAAGCAGCAGCAGAGAGAATTGTTATCCTACAAACAAAGCGATAAGCACTGGTGCCAACACTGATGTAAAGATGCCGGCCAAAGCCATGGCCACTCCCGCCATGGCACCTTGCTGCTCCCCCTCTAAGAGCGCCATGGCCGTTCCCTGGCCATGTGACACCGTCCCCATAGCCAGCCCCCTGGCGACAGGATTGTAAATTTTGAACCGGCTAAGCAGACTTAGCCCAATAACTGAGCCAAATGTCCCGGTAGCTACCACAAAAGCGACCGCCAGCGCCGGATTTCCCCCTGCCAGTGCCGCCACTTCAACCGCAAAAGGAACGGTTGAGGATTTGGGGATAATCGAAACGATAATTTCCCTTGATAAACCGCCGATTTGCGTGATAAACAGCACTGATGCCATCGACACCAGTGTTCCCAGACCAACACCAGTGAATATGGCAATACCATATTGCTTTAACAGATGCCGGTTCCGGTACAGCGGCACCGCCAGTGCAACAGTAGCCGGCCCCAGCAGAAAAGTCATCACATCTTTGGCCGGAGTGTATGCCGCATAATCCTGTTTGCCCACAACCAGGATGGCGATAATCACCGCAGCGCTCAACAGCACAATATTAATTAACGGATGGTTATAGCGAAAATACAAATAGCGGCAAATCAAATAAATGCCAACGGTAAGAATAATAAATCCGGCAGACAGCATTACTTGCATTTCTTGTCCTCCTTATATACAAGCTGGGTAATAATCCCTACGGTAAAAAAGGGCAAGACCGCCCCGGCCACTATGGCCAGCGTCAACACTGCGGCATGTTTGTAAAACATAGCTCCCCAGTCCATTAAGCCAACAGCTATCGGTATAAAGAAAAACAACATATGTTTAAGTAAAAAATCAGCAGCCTCCTGAATATAACTAAGTTTAATAATTCCACACAAAAGCAGCAGAAATAACAGCACCATCCCAAATACGGTACCGGGGATAGGCAAACCGGTAATGACGGTAATTTGATTGCCAAGCCAGTAAATAATCCATAACAACATAACTTGTCCAGTCATTTGCAGTAGTTTCAACATCATAGCCTCCTACTTTCGTCATGGTGATTGCTTTTACATTCCTACTATAGTAGCGTATATGACGCCGGGTAATTCTGTCAACTGATTTGATCACACCGTCATAAAGAAAACACGGCTTGCACCAGGCTTTGGCAATGGTGAGCTGTTGGAGTAAAAAAAATGCACCTGCCCGCCCAGGTGCATTTTTTCAGCAGCTAATTTGTTCGATTACAGTAAATATGGACACTAACCGGTTATCTTTGCGGGAAATTCAGATTTTCCAAAAAGCGTTGCTGAAATCCTGGCTGCGCTGCCAGTTCTACATAGCCGGTTTTGGCAGCAGTCGCAATACAGCGCTCTTTTCTTTCCCGTGATAACAAGGCTTGCACAGCACCTGTCCCGGCAGCATTCCCGGCAGAGAAAACCTGTTCTTGCCTGATTCCCGGCAGCAGGCCAATTGTCAAGGCACTGTCAATATCAATATAGTTGCCAAAAGCGCCTGCCAAGTATACCTTTAGTTCACGGTCCGCGTCCACCCTATCGAATAAAAATTGAATACCTGTGCATATAGATGATTTCACCAGCTGAATCTGGCGTACATCAGCCTGAGTAATCGAAATGTCGGTACCGGTAGCGCTGTCTTCCCCGTTAACCAGCACGAACTCCCATTGTCCATCCTGATTTTTCAGGCGCTGCCGCAGCTGTGCCGGTAAGGTTTCCATCACCGCTTTGTCAAACCGCCCGCCGGCATTTATTATCCTGTGCTTTACCAGTTCGGCAACGGCCTTGACAATCCCTGAGCCGCAGATTCCGGCAGGCCTGGCATGGCCAATGGCTCGGATTACAACCTCATCCCGGTTAATGACCACATCGGTAATCGCTCCCTCTGCCGCCCGCATGCCGTCCCGGATATGAGCACCTTCAAAAGCCGGACCGGCAGCAGTGGAGCAGGCGTACAGGCTCCTGCCGTCCCCGATAACCATCTCGCCGTTGGTGCCCAAATCCACCAGCAGCAGGGGAGCTGCCGCTCTATCCTGGTCAACAGCCACAATGGCAGCCGTTGTATCGGAGCCGATAAAGCTGGCAATACCGGGCAATACGATAATTTTTCCCTGGGGATTTATCGCCAGTTCTATCTCCTGCGGGCTGAGCGGCGCTATATATTTGAACAGCGCCGCATAAGGCTTGCGTACCAAGGTTGACGGTGAAATCTCCAATACCAAATGCGCCATGGTGGCATTCCCGGCAATGGTTACCGCGTAAATATCCTGTGACACGATGTTAGCCGCCGCGCATAAATCGGCAACAATCTGATTCAGGCAATGCCGGATAAGCTGGGACAGGCGCTCCAGCCCGCCTTCCAGCTCGTGTGTGGCCTGAATCCGGGAAATAACATCCGCACCCATTGAGGCTTGGGGGTTATTTCTTGAAGACACGGCAACCACCTTGCGGGCACTAACATCCACCAGCATACCTACAACCGTGGTGGTGCCGATGTCAAAGGCCACGCCATAGAGCCGGCCGGCTGTATCACCGGCTTCAATGGTGATAACCTGCCTGTCAAGCAAAGTAAGAGTAATGCACGCAGGCTTCTCTGCCGCCACCTGGTCTAACCTGCGCAGCAGGTCCGGGGTTGCAAAGAACGCATCACCGGAGCCGCCTGTCCGGTCAGCCAACGCCTGCGCAAGCATGTCCTGCAAGGAATAATGCTGTTCTACCGTAGGATATACGGGAGTGAGCACCACCTTACTAATCAGCGGGCTGCCCTCTTCCACAACGATTTCGGCAGTCTGTCCTTTTTGACTGGCCCCGGCCTGCTTCAGGCAGATAGTGATGTCAGTTTGCGGATAAATCCGGCAGGCCAGGTAGCTATTCTCGCCGTCAGGCTCGACAGGCGACCTGTCTTTACCGGCCACCTGACCGCCGGTCACTTGCAGTTTGCACTTCCCGCACGTGCCTCTGCCACCACAGTTAGCTTCTACAAATACGCCGCCGGCGATGAGTGACTGCAAAACAGTCTGGTTCCGGCTGCAGGCCAGAACCCGGTCGCTGCCTTCCACCAACAGCTTATACCTCTTATCTGTGTTCATTGGATCAGCCTTCTTTCGGTCGGTATAATAGAAACCAAAAAAGAAGAACTGTTATATGATTGTTCTTCTTTCTGGTGAAATGTATGTAGCGTGCCTGTCTAAGGCAGGCATCGGAACAGCTTTTAGTTGGCAAGCCCGTATCCAATCGCATTCTTGCGGAAAACAGCCAGTGAATCTTCCACCACTGTTTCAATCGTCTTGTCATCATGCCCAAAAACCAAGACATTGATATCCAAATCAATACCATCCCGTGAATCATCTGCCCCAGCAGGCCAGCGGGAAGAAGTTTTGCTATCCACCCGGTCCATTCTTGTCAGTGACAAAAATAAAAATTCTTCCTCTGTCAGCTTTGCCAGTACTTTAATATGCCCCATAATAACCCCTTTGTGGGCTAAAGGCCTGCCGATATCCTGAATCAGGCAATTGGCAAGCTTTTCAATAACCGGCCTGGCAACCAGCCTGGCAAAGACAATATTGTACTTTTTACTGAACACCACCGCATCATCCAGCTTATTCAAAACGAATGACCTCCTCGATTACCGCCGGCGCCAGCCTGTCGGCCGCACTGGTAATCATAACCGGCGCACCACCGGCAATTTCCCTGATGTCCTCCATAACTTCCCGCTCATCGGCACCGGCAAGATCAGCTTTGTTAACAAGCACAAGATCGGCTTTCTCCACCTGCCCGGTAACCAGCGGCCCGATCATTTCCTTCAGTTCCAGCCAGCGTCCCATATCAGCAATGGTTATTGTTTTGAAACCGGTATAAAAGTTGCAATATTCATGAATCAGTTTGGCAATATTACCCGGAATGGCTAAACCGGTCATCTCAATGATCAGCCAGTCGGGGCGGATGGTTTCTTTTATCTCTCTGACGGCAGTTACGAGATCACTGGTTATCTGGCAGCATACGCACCCGCCAAACAGCGGTTTTACTTGCAAGCCGCTATCATTCAAAAGCTGATCATCAATCCCCGCTTCGCCAATTTCATTTTCAATAATTGCCACCGTTTCCTGCTTGTTTACCGTAATATATTTGGCAATTTGCAGTATGGTAGTTGTTTTGCCAGAGCCCAGGAAACCGCCAAAAAGCAAAATACGCATCATATCCCTCCCCTGATTGCTTGCATTGCAAGCAGCCTGCACGATTAAAATAAGTATACCATATTTATATTTATGGAAATTCCACTGAGAAAAATTCTTTGTAACTGCACTTAGCAGGAATCCGGATTGCCATACAACCCGGATTCCTGCTAAAGAAACATTTTCACTGTCGGGATGTAACCGGCGCTGCCGTCTCCATGTTATCATTTTCCACCGGGACTTTGCGTTCACTCAGCCAGCCAATTTCCTGCGCAATGGTTAACATCCTGTCAATAATCTGGCGTACCTCTTCAGCGCCGCACGTTTCCTGCCCATTCTGACCGTCAGGCAGGATCTTCTGCTTATCGGCGCTGCCCGCATTACCGGTATTTCCTGATTCAGCTTTGCCGGCGGCAGCCTTGGGCTTGCCGGCTTGTGCTTCATATTTCATAGCAGTGATCCCCCCTTATATCAGTTTAGTTAGTAAAACCCGCACATGCCTAAGGATACTGCAGTATTAGTTAGCGCCGGAAGCCTGTTTCGACATTTCCACAGCATCATAGGCATTTTTACAATATCCGTCGGCCGCACACCATTTGGCAACATTGGGATCAACAGGACCGCCGCCAACCAAAACAGTGGCACTTGTGCCGGTGGCTTTTACCGCCGCCACAGTTTCTTTCATCACATCAAATGCAGTTGTCAGCAGGCAGAACATGCCGACTACATCAGGTTTATGGGTTTTTACCGCCTCAACAAAGGTCTCGATCGGAGCATCTACACCGATATCCACTACTTTGAATCCATTGCAGCTAAGAATTGTTGATACAATATTTTTACCGATGTCATGTATATCATCTTTTACTGTTCCCAGGATGACGGTACCAATTGCCTTTTGATCGCCGCCTTCCGCAAGGGCCGAACCCAAAAGCGCCGCCGCATTGGAGAATACTTCGGCAGACATAATCAATTCGGACAGGTAATACTCATTGGCTTCATAAAGCTTGCCGACTCCTTCCATGCCTTCCTGCAGCTGGCCGAGGATTTCAACCGCCGGCACACCGTCGGCAAGCTGCGCCTTCACTGCCTCAATTACCAAATCTTCTTCCAGCTCGGTTACCGCTTTTACCAAATCAACTTTTGCCATTTTACATTCCCCCATATTCTTAATTTTTCCCACAAAGTTCATGCAAGTAAGTTCACCGGACTGCAATTATTCGTACAGACCCTTTCTATGGGCTTTCAAATATTTGCTGCAGTATCTGTCATTGCCAAGCAGCGCCCGGGAGGCATATACCACACCCATCATGGCTTTATCGGTCGGGTTCAGGATATAGCCGTCCATCCCTACCGTCATGGTTTGTACCACAAATAGCCGGTTGAGAACCGCCCGGTTAGGCAGGCCATAGGAAATATTACTCAGGCCACAGGTGAGATGTACGGCAGGGTATTTTTTCTTGATGGCGTAAATGGCATCCAATACCGATTTTCCATATTTATCATTGGTACTTAATGGTTTAATCAGGGGATCCAGATAGATATCATCCTGCGCAATTCCTTCTTTTGCCATATCGTCGACCAGCTTGCTGGCAATCCGCAAACGGTCTTCGGCCGTTTCCGGCATACCGGCATCCTCAATACAAAGAGCCACTATCTTGGCATTGAATTCTTTTACCAGCGGAATCACCGCCTGATAACGCTTTTCTTCCGCTGTTGTGGAATTGATCATGCGTTTGCCGTTAGCCGTTTTCGCCAGCAGCAACCCGGCCCGCAGCGCATTTTCGTCAGGGCTGTCAATACAAAGCGGCATGTCGGTAACTTCCTGAATGGTATTTACCAGCCACTCCATGCATTCAATTTCCTGCCCAACCATGGTACCGCAGTTTACATCCAGATAATTGGCGCCTGCAGCCTCTTGCTGTCTGGCAACCTCTTGTATATATGCGGCATTCCTTGTTTCAACAGCTTCACGAATGGCTTTACGGCTGGTGTTAATAAGTTCTCCGATAATTAACATATGAACTGTTCCTCCAATTCGGTATGTTGTATATACATCTATATGTATAGTAACTCTCTTCTGCTATTTTGTCAACACTATTTTCTTATATTTCAAATAAATCATATTTGCCGCAAAAGCGGAACAAATCATACCATACAAGCACTTACTATCCAGTATTCTAAGCCAATAAAGATTACAGCAGAGTGTTAGTAAGAGCGCCGGTTAAACGCCAGCGGCAAAACATTACTAACACCCTGCTGTAGAAAAAATCTTTATTTGATTTCATATCGGATTAAACAAGATAAGACCAACGTATGAGACAGTGTTTTTTCCATTATAGTACGGAATCCCGCAGGCCTTTTCCAATTGAATAACATCAATTCCGTAGGCTTCCACCGAGGCAAAGGCTTCTTCCGGAAACCGGCAGGGCTCGTTGTCCAAATAGGAGCATTTGGCGCAAAATTCACAGGCGCCGGCATTCAAAGGCAGAATGTCCCGGAGGTTGTGCTTGTTTCTCACAGCGGCCAGGATGTCTCTGAACACCTTGTCATGCATTTTCTTAGCCGCCATCATGCCTTGCCAGTCAAATGAACTTTTCATTTGATGCACGGTCTGAAACAACAGTCCGTGTGCATACCGGCAAGCCCGGGCTTTTAATTCGGCAAAAGCTCCGACAGCCGGCGGGCAAACCCAGTTGGTATTGTATTTCCTGCATACATTTTGCTCACAGGCTTGCCGGAATTCCTCGACAAATTTGATGGCTGACACTTCTGCAATGGCAGCATAATCGGCTTTAGCCGCTAAGGCCGCCTGCACTAATTCATCATAAACAGTTTCCATACATTTTCCCCTTTGCGTTTGGGACAAGGGGACAGGTCCCTTGTCCCACTCTAACTAAATAGCAAGTTGTACCTTGCAAAAAACTAACGGATAATCCTTGCTCATATGCCCTGTTATTCTTATAGTATAATACTAACGTGTTCCTGAGCTAGTTGATCAAGGGATTTCCCCTTAGTCTCTCTTTTAACAAAAACATAGGCTGCTAACCCACCAATAACTGCCGGAATAATGTAAAATAGAAACGACATCTGAGGTCCTAGGTTCATTGTCATTATTATTCCGGCAACAATAGGCGCCAAAGCCCCCCCAAGCCGACCAAATGCCTGACACCAGGATACCCCTGTATTCCTAAATTCGGTCGGGTAACTCTCTGCCATCAGAGGTTGAACAGCGGTAATCGCATAGTTAATAGCAAAACCCATAAAAATATTGGCTGCCAGGATGGCAGCAAAATTACTGGGAACGAAGGTCATAATAAGAATAGCAGCACCACCAATAAAATAGCTAAAAATGAGATTTTTTCTGCGACCAACTATTTCAGCGACAAAGCCAGTCGAACAATTAGCGATTACTGCCGCAGCATTATTGGCGATTGCCAACCCATAGGCAGACGATAGCTTTAAACCTTTCTCCAGCATTAGAGAAGGCAGCCAAGCATTGATGCCATAAACGATGAAGCAACCGCAGAAATAGGTGATCCAGACACCGGCAGTTGCCACTCTATAATCTTTGGAAAAAAGGGCTTTAGGGCCGACAATCTTGGACTTTGGCGGAACTATTAAGGCATTAGGATCCCACTCAGTAACTCTTCCTGCGGCAGTTTTTTCAATATGCTGGAGAACTCTTACAGCTTCTAGCTTCTGTCCATTATTGGCCAGCCAGTGAGCAGTTTCATGCATCCTGAAATGCAGGAAAATGGCATATAAAAAAGGTAGCCCTCCTATCAGATAACATATTCTCCATCCGTACAGGGGAACAAGCAGGGTGGGTATAAGCCCGCCCAGCACCCAACCAACAATCATCCACGCCATACCAAATGTAATAAACAAAGCCCGACGATTGGTCGGTGTAGTTTCAGAAAATATTGTAGTAACAACAGGGATACAAGCGCCTAATCCCACTCCAGTCAACACACGGAAAAACGCAAACCACTCAAAGCTCTGGACAAAGTAGATCGGAATGGTCAAAAGTGAATATGCGGCGATTGAGTATATCAAAGTTTTCCTTCTACCAATTTTGTCAGAGATGATACCAGCCAGCGCTCCACCAATGATCAACCCGAAGAGACTCCAGGAAGACAGACTACCGGTTTGTATCTTGTCTAAACCCCATTCAGCAGATATTTGCGGCATAGTGTAGGATACGACCATGTAATCATAACCATCGAAGACCATTGCCATGCCGAGAAAGAAAAATACGGACCAGGTAAACTTGTTGACCCCCAAAGAATCAATTACCTCAGAAACGGTAAAGCTCTTCAAAATTTCTAAAACCTCCTTTGAGCGTTAGTGATAGGGGCAGAAGACGACCCCGAACAAGTCGGGGCCCTTAAACCGGCCCGGCTGCACTTTGCCAGGCTTTATTGCATTTTAATAGAAGAATTCGAGTTTCGTCATGTAGGTTTTATCCAGTCTGTCCTTGGTCAGGGAGGTTAAGCCTCTATCCTTAATTTTGTAATCCTGATATTCGAGAGACAATACCACGTTTTTGGCGACAACCTTTTGATAGGCCAGGAACCAGGCATTAACATTGTCGGTGCTGTGAGTAAACACGTTGTAAGGCTGGCCGGGGTTAGCTACCGAGGTAGTGTCAAAACCGCCCGCACCGGACGGCAGAGCGCCCGCATCCACACTGCGGTAAGATACCATCCAGGCATCTGTGCCTTTTTTGGCCGGATTGACCAGACCGACTGCCTGATACATGGCCGGTGGCGCCTGACTGTTGCTAAACTGGACAGCCCAGCCTTTGGGATTATCAGGTAAATCGACCGCTCTGTCCAGTTTGCTGCCCACATAGTCGCCCAGCAGCGTGTATTTGCCCATTTTATAAACTACAGAGCTTGTCCAGCCTTGGGAACTGTCAAAAGAACCGCGATTGGTATTAAGTAAGCCTTTGCCACTCGGGTCGCTGCTTCCCGGAACATCCGCCCAGTAGTAGCCGCCATAGAGCGTAAAGTTTTTAGAAAGTTTATAGCCTAACTGGCCGGTGGTGAACTGGTAGGAGTCATTATCGCCATATCTGGCATTAGCCGCATCCCATTTGTTGGTTTTAATATTGCCGGTCCATCCTTTAAAGCTGAGCTTATCCCAGCTGTTGGTCAGCAAAATGCCGTCCACATTCATCGGCTTACCAATCAGGCCGGTGGTGATAAAATCCAACGCGCTGCGGCCGACGCGGATGGAATCAAACCCAAGCGTATCCTTGGCGGTCACTGTCATTTGATCAAGCGCGATTTCCGAGCCGGAAGCATACTCGGCATTGCCGAATTTATTGCCGCCGGTAGTGGCGATACGCCCAAAGAAAGTCATATTATCATTGACATTGCCCCAGAATTTAATCCGCTGCCTAAATTCAAACGTATCCGAACCGGACAGCTTGTTGCCTATGCTAGGATCATTGCCCACCACCCGGAAGCGGGTTTCGCCGCCGATCCAGGTATTGGTCTTGGTTTCCACTCTTGCCACCCTGGCACCCAAACGGTTGAGTTCACCGGCAAATTCGGCGGAAAGCTTATCAATAAGCTGTTTATTCTTTTCATCCGCTGTTTCAAATTTATCCATCGCTTTGGCAATAATGATGGCAAATTCATAGCGGCTTATGGTTTTGTCGCCCTTAAAGGTATTATCGCCATATCCGTCAACAATACCGGCCTTAACTAAATCATCTACTGCACCATAAGCCCAATGGCCAGCCGGAACATCGCTGAAAGATGTCGCTACAGCAGCATGAACAGGGCTATCGAGTACCGGAATTCCAGCCATAGTAATCGACATAAGTGCCAATGGTACGATAGCTGCCCATTTTTTCAATGATTTTGTTTTCTTCATGAAAATCTCCCCCATTTTTCATTTAATTACTAAAAGCCATTCCCTCATTTATCCTTACGTGTAAAGTACAGCTACTTATACACTTTTAGAACATTGCGAACTGGTAGGCGGCTTAGGCATGGATGCAAAAATTACTATAATTACACCTAGAAAAACGATAGCTGAATTAAGCTGGAAAGCCGGAGTATAACTATGGAACATATCAAATAGTTTCCCGCCAACTACGCCGGCGCAAGAAACAATGACTGCGGTGATTGCCTGTAGCGAACCATTAATTTTCGGAAAAGCGGCAGGACCGAAGAAGTTGCCCAGCATCGTGTTTTGGGCTACAAAGGTCCAGCCAAAACCGGCACCATACAATACAGCTGCTATATAAGCTGACAGCATCGCACCAGGTCCAGCCTGCACAGCGAGATATGACCCAACAAGATAACAACACATACCTAGCATAAAGACATAACGAGCAGCAATTTTGTCCATTAACCAACCACTGATCAACCGTCCAAAAATCCCGCCCATGGTAAACATGCCCATAGCAAATGCGGCATCTGCCGGTAAAATTCCTTTGCCTTTTAAATGCATAATCCAGTGAGCGGTAAAGAAGAAAAATGGCCATTGACTGGCCGCCGCGGCCAACACGGTCATCCAGTATGTAACTGATTTGTATACATCGGCCGGCTCCCAAACATGTTTTGTAACTAATGCACTGTTTGCAGTTACTGCGGTTGAAGTTTCCTCCGCAACTTTTCCATCAGGAATTTGCCCAAGATCTTGCGGGCGTTCTTTTACAAAGAGCCACGCGACAATTGCACTAACAACGGCAATTCCTGCTACCACCATCCAGGCTAACCGCCAGTCACCCCCGCTTGATGCTATTAATTTGTTCATAGCCGGGGCACCGATAAAACCGGCAAATCCGGACGCGGTCATAGCCATGGCCATTGCTCTTCCCCGGAATTTAACAAACCAGCGGGTAATCGTTGTCGACAGAGCGACAATTGTACTAAACCCAATACCGCTGCCTACCAGAACGCCAAAACCCACTAAATAATGCCAAGGTTGAGTGGCAACCTGAGATAACCAGAAAGCCCCTATAACAAGTAAACCTGAACCAATTATAAATGTCTTGCGAACTCCCCATTTGGTAATTGTCATTCCGACAAGTATGGCAGACAGACCAACAAATAAATTCAAGAGCGAAAAACCCAACCCAAAAGTAGTGCGGTCCATTGCTATTTCCTTCATCATATAGGAGTTAATTACAGCCCCCCCATACAGTGGAAATCCCATATTCAGCAGATACAGGAACCACAAGGCACCAACCAGTTTCCAACCATAAAACTTTTGCTCATTCTCCATGATTAAACCTCCCATAATAAAATTTTTCAGCGCGCAACTCTCTTATTGGCCAATGAAGGGCAGACGATGAACAAATTCCATCCCGGCAATTTAAAATGCATTTTATGTATATACATCTATATGTATATGCTATACGATGTCAGAATGTTTGTCAATCGCTTTCTCTGACATTTCAGAAAAATATGTTTCTTTAAAGAAAAGCAGTCTCATTAGCTAACGCAGACAACTCTTCTCCCGTATTACAAAATAATTGCTACTTATTGCTGAACCGTTACAATGTTTTTGAAATTTGATCAATCTCGTTTAATGAAGCTGTTAATTGCTGCATCGACGCAAATATTTCTTCTGTAGAAGCCGCTTGTCTTTCACCTAATTCTGCAGTATTCATCATTGTATCAACTACTGATTTCGCCTCATTATGAATATTTTGCAAAATAGTTTTAATTTCGTTTACCGATTGCGCACTATTTACAGCCATTTGCCGAATTTCTTTGGCAACAACAGAAAATCCACGGCCTTGCTCGCCTGCCCTAGCAGCTTCAATTGCGGCATTAAGTCCTAGCAAATTAGAATTGTCCGCCACTTCACTAATAAACTTTAAAATATTGTTAGTTTTATTAACCCATGACAGGACATTCTCTCCGCCTTGCCTTACATTAAGAAGACAATCAGACAATTGGTTGGCTGAATTGGACAGTTCAGCCAAAGCCATATTTATTTCCTGGGAAGTCGTTGCAATAGACCGAGTAGCTTGTTGTAATATGGCTTGCGTTTTGTAACTAGTAGCTATACCAAGGATTCCTGCAAATTCCCCATTATCCTCAAAAATCGGATAAATAATCGAAGATAGCTTTATTCCATAAACATGTTCGGGAATCATACCTTTAACGACTTTCTTAGTAGATATACATTCCTTTATTGGTCCGCCTGAAGCAATATTGCCGATTTTGATATTTGCAGTTGAGAAAGTTATTGGATGTTCATGATGAAGAAATCGTCCTTCCGAATCACAGACCACAATATCACAATCAAGCACACTAGTATCTCGATAAAATTTTGCGGCAGTAATTACTGCTTCTAAATTTTTCATAAGATCATCTCCAAAACAAAAGTGTTCTCCACTTTTGTTTAACCTTAACCGTAGCGAAAAGAGACTCCCATCGTTCCGCGCGGATAAGTCCACTTGATTATCCCTTTATTTTTACAGACAATCCGGCAGGTGCCGCATTCCAGGCAGCCGGCATAGTCAAAGTTGACTTCACCGTCTTTCAGGGTATATAACACCGCCGGACAAACAACCAGACAGGGTTTTTCTTTACAGCCTGCGCAAATAGACTTATCAAGAACAATGTGAGGTTCTTCTTCATCAACGACGAACTTATTAATGCCAAGAAGCTCCTCCGGCGAAAGTTTTTTTACTGTCATACCGCTTTAAACCCCTTCCAACCGTCGGCAAGCAATTGGCCGAAGGTAACATGCTTTTTCAATACTTTCAGCATAGCCTTGTCCATCCGTTCAGGCAGCTTGCCGTCTACCGCAAACAAAACCTGCAGCATGTCATTTGCCATGGCCGGATAGGTGGATACCATCCGCCGGTTGCTCATAAGTTCATGAAATTTCGCATAAAGCTTCATGGTTGCCAGCAGTTCCAAGGTTTCCAGTTCTTTACGGTAGGCCGGCCCGACATTGCTGCTGTTTTCATTTTTAAGGATTGCCTGCGCCGCCGCCACACCGCTCACAATGGCCAAATCAATACCGCGGATGATGGTGCCGGTATTGACAACCATGCCGGCGGCATCACCAACCAGCAGCAAACCGTCCCGGTATAATTTTTCTGGCATGGCATGATAGCCGATCTCCGGTACAAGGTGCGCACTATATTCGACGGTTGTACCATCTTTAATCAGCGGATAAATAGCCGGATGCATTTTCAGTTCCTGCATAATCTCGTGAATTTGTTTGCCCTGACCGGCCAGGTCGGCCGGATTCAGCACAAGCCCCAGCGAAATGCTCTCTTTGTTGGTGTAAAGAAAGCCGCCTCCGAGGACATTGTCCGAACAGCCGATGAGCACCCGGGCCGCACCTTCGCCGCCGGTTACCTGGAAGCGGTCTTCAATGACGTTTGCCGGCAATTCAATGACCTCTTTGACGCCAACACCGACGGTATGGGCGTCAATATCCCGGCGCAGTCCGGCCTTTTGTGCGATAAAGGAATTTACTCCGTCGGCGGCAACGACTACCGTCGCATAAATTTCATCCTCACCGGCCTTTATCCCGACAATTTTACCGTCAGCTTCAATCAGCTCATCAACAAGAACTCCCGGCGCCAGCATGGCTCCCCGGGCTTCGGCCTGCGCGGCAAACCACTCGTCGAAAGGCGCCCGCAGCACAGAATAAGATTGGGGAACATTTTGCCCGAAATCATAATTCACATAATCAATAGTTGTTGCGCTATTTTCTCCCAGCATCATAATTTGCTCGCGTACCACAATTCTTTCCAGCGGCGCGTGCCTGTACAGGCCGGGTTCAACCAGTTCCAGTGCATAGGTGTATAAGCGTCCGCCGGTAACATTTTTACTGCCTGCGCTTACGCCCCGTTCTACCAGCAAAACACTTTTTCCGTTTTTCGCCAGAACGTAGGCGCAGGCGGTGCCGGCCGGGCCGGCACCGATAATTATGGCATCAAATTTTTCATCGTCTGACATAATATCCCCCCTACTGTAACCCTGTTTCTATTTTTTCTGCAAAGCGGCGGTTAACAAGGGAACGACTTCGTACATGTCCCCTACTATGCCGTAATCGGCTGCTTCAAAAATCGGAGCTTTTTCATTAGTATCAATGGCGACAATAATTTTAGCGTCCCTGATACCGACAACATGCTGCACCTGGCCGGAAATACCCATCCCGATATACAGCTCCGGCTTGATTTTCTGGCCGGAAATGCCGATATAGCGATCACTGGGCAGCCAGTGATAATCTTCCGCGATACCGCGGGTGCAGCCAATTTCGGCGCCGGCGGCAGCCGCAAGCTGCTCTGCCATTGTCAGATCTTCCTGTCTGGCCAAGCCGCGGCCCACGCACACCACCCGGCCGGCGGCGGCAATATCGGCGCCCTGGCGAAGGATCGGGCAGACATTGCTGACCGTCACTCTGTCATCTGTATTCTCGACTTCAATGGTACGTATTTCCCCTTGTCCGGCCTGAGCCGCAGCTTCAGCGAAAGTCCGGGGGGGAATGGTCACAAGGGCCGGTAAGGCAGCCGTTTCCGTGCACACGGCTAAACCGCCATACAGCAAACGTGTGGTCTCAATTGCACCGTCAAGATATTGAAGGCTCAACGCATCGGTAACCAGACCGGTATTGAGACCTGCCGCAACCTGTGCGGCCAAATCTTTGCCGCGCATGGTCGCCCCGGCCAAAAATACACTTGCCTGCTCTTGCTCCAAAATACCGGTGATAGCCGCAGCATAGCTTTCCGGCCAAGGATTGGTGCCTGCAAGCACATATACCCTGTCGGCGCCGGCATTAGCGAAACCTGGCGCAGCCTCAGGGTTAAGTGTAATTACATTAACAGGCTGCTGCATGACTTGTTTTAATTCCAGGCCTGCCGTCAAAAGCTGCCTGACAACTGCGCTGTCTTCAGAATAAATCCAAATTCCTGGCATGTTCAAAACTACCCCTTTCCTTTAGCACAGTCCCTCTTGGGCAAGACTGGCAACTAATTTGGCGACATTATCGGCTGGATTGGCTTCTTTAAAAATGACCTTTTTCCGATCCATGCTGTAGCCCTTGAGACTGGTAGAGCGCACTTTAGGCGTCAATTTTTCGGCGGCAAGTCCCAGGTCGGTCACTTTTATTTCCTCGGAAGGCTTTTTGGCGGCAGCCATAACCTGCTTCAAACCGGGTATACGCGGCTTGTTAATTTCCGGCAGGACGCTGATTACGGCCGGGCCGGTTACAGTTATTTCTTCGGTGCAATCACCCAGCTTACGGATTGCCACAATGCGTCCGTCAACAACAGTAAGCTGTTGAACATAGGTTATGGCCGGAACCCCGAGTAAACCAGCCAGCCGTGGGGCTGTCTGCTGACTATAGGAGTCAGAACTGCCTTCGCCGCACAGAATCAGGTCAAAGGACCCGATTTTATTGACAGCGGCGGCCAATATATTGGCCGTTACAAAGGCGTCCGCCTGTTTGCCCGCTTCATCGCCAATCCAATACACCTTGTCAAGACCTCTGGATAAAGCGTCTTTCAGTGATTGTCTGGCCGCCTCAGTCCCAAAGGTAAGGGCTTCAACGCCGGCACCATGCTTTTCCGCTAACAGTACACCCTCTTCAATTGCATTTTTGTCATAGTCGCTGATTTTGTATTTGGCCCTGCCGGTGTCGAGAGACAGATCTCCCGCTATTTTTATATCTTGTTCGTCCAATACCCACTTGTAGCAGACAAGAAGCTTTTGCATGGTTTACCCCTTTCTTGATACAGGAGAGAGCCTCTCCTTCCAATTCATAGTCGACTTGCCAATATCAGGCCAGCAGGTTGCCGGCAATGATTTTTTCCGGGAAATCCAGTGAACTGTCTTTAATAACCACGCCTTTGACATCGCGATACAGGCGGGAGGCCGGCATTTCCTGGCTGTAACCATAACCGCCTTCCACCTGAATAACATCAATAAGCGCGCTTTGCCCGGCCCTGGCGGCAAACAGCCTGATGATGGCCGCCTCATTGGCAAACGGTTCGCCTTTTTCCAGCAGACTGGCAGCATCATAGACAGCCAGGCGCAGCAGATGAATGTTGGCAGCCATGTCAGCCAGCATGGTCTGAATTGCCGGGAAGCTGGCAATAGGACGCCGGAACTGAATTCTCTGCTTGCCGTATTTCACGGCATCTTCCATAGCCGCCTGGGCAATACCCACCATCATGGCCCCCTCGGCGATTGCTGCCGCCGCCTGTGCTTCTGCGGCAATGGCCAGCCCGGTGCCTTCCGCACCTAAAAGATTGGCGGCTGGTATTTTTACATTGTTAAACTCCAGTTCGGCCGACTGGCAGCCGCGCAAGCCCATTTTGCCAATTGTCCGCACTACCGACAACCCTGCTGTGCCGCTGTCCACAATAAACGCGCTCATTCCCTGTGCACCGGCCTCCGGCTTGGTCTGGGCAACTACAATATAGACTCCGGCGGCACCGCCATTGGCGACATAGCATTTGCGGCCATGTAACACATAGTCATCGCCGTCTTTGTGTGCCACCACTTTTTGCTGGCCGGCACCGGGAGCCGCACCCGGCTCCGCCAGCGCAAAGGCACCCAGTTTTTCTCCCTGACAAAGCGCCGCCAGATAGGTTCTCTTTTGCTCGCCGGAACCCCAGCGGCTAATACTGTAGGCCGCCAGCGAGGCATGATTGACAAGAATGGCAGCCACTGCTCCGCTGACCCGGGAAATTTCCTCAATAATTAGTGAGTAACTGAGATAGCCGGCCTCAGCACCGCCAAATTCTGCCGGCATAAAAATGCCGAGAAAATCCTGTTCCACCATTTTCGCTACAATATCGGCCGGATGTGCGCCTGTATGATCAATTTCAGCAGCTGCCGGCGCTATATACTCCTGGGCAAATTCCCGGGCATTCTGCTGAATAAGCTGTTGTTCTTCCGTTAATAGATAACCCATGCGTTACCCTCCTTTTCCTTATGCCGCTCAATCTAAGAATTAAGCAAAATGCCGGATATTACAATCCGTTGAACCTGATTGGTGCCTTCATATATTTGCGTAACCTTGGCATCCCGCATGAGCTTTTCCACGACAGAATCCCTGGAATAGCCGTACTGTCCCATAAGTTCCACCGCATCGGCGGTCACCCGCATGGCGGCATCGGTGGCAAAGGTTTTGGCCATGGCGGCTTCTTTGGTATACGGCACGCCGGCATCTTTCAGCCGCAGCGCGTTGCGTACCAGTTGTCTCGCGGCTTCCACCCGTGTAGCCATATCGGCCAGTTTAAAAGCCACTGCCTGATGCTGGCCAATAGGCTTGCCATTAATGTCAAGATACTCTTTGGCGTATTTAACGGCTTCATCAAGTGCCCGCCGGCCAACGCCGACAGCAAGCGAAGCCACGATAGGACGCGCCATATCCAGTGTTTTCATGGCCAGCTTCATGCCTTCGCCTTCTTTTCCCAGCAGGTGGGACTTTGGCACCCTTACATTCTTTAACAGCAATTCCACCGTATTTGAGCTGCGAATTCCCATTTTGTGCTCCACCGCACCAACAACGACGCCTTCGCGCTCTTTCTCAACAATAAAGGCGCTTAAGCCTTTAACCCCTTTGCTGGGGTCGGTGGAAGCGAAGATCACCATGATATCGGCATAACCGCAGGTAGTGGCAAAGCACTTCGTCCCATTAATAATCCATTCGTCTCCATCAAGTTTGGCAATCGTGGCGCAAGCCCCGGCATCAGAGCCCGCCCCCGGCTCGGTAAGGGCAAAACCGCCCATACCGCCGTTTACCAGCCGGCCGTAATACAGCCGCTTTTGTTCATCTGTACCGGCTATCGCCAGGGGGTAAGAGCTCAGGCCGTTGCCGCCAAGCGTTGTGGCAAAGGCCGCGCAGCCATAGCCCCATTCTTCGGCTACCAAGGACTGCGTAACGGCGTCATAGCCGGGACCGCCGTATTCCTGGGGGACGGCCATGCAGTTCAGTCCGGCTTTTTTCACTTCTTCCAGGATGAATTCATGAAATTCACCTTTTTCATCCCACTCCCGGTCTACCGGCAGGATGTGCTGTGCCGTAAATTCCCGGGCTAATTGTTGTATTCTTTGTTGTTCAGGGGTAAGCGACATATCAACCATAATCATCAACCTTTCGTGTTGGCTTCAATAATCTGCTTGAGCTGGCCCCATTTGGCCTGGAAAATTTCGCTCGGCATGGTTGTCAGGTTAGGAGAAATAACCGGTTTAAAGTCCATAAGCGCTAATACGTCTTGTTCCAAATCAATGCCGGGGGCAATCTCAGTAAGTGTTACCTGGCCGTTTTCCAGGACAAATACGGCACGCTCGGTTACATAGACCACCGGTTGGTTTACCCGGGCGGCATATTTACCGCTGAAAGTAATCTGCTCGACACGCTCAATGAACTTTTTATTTTTTCCTTCTTTAATGATGACCAGCTTGCCGTCCTGCCCCGCAACCTCAAGCCCCCCGGCGGTAAAGGAGCCGCAATACACCACTTTCTTAGAGCTTTGCGTAATATTGATAAAGCCGCCGCAGCCCATCGGCCGGCCTTTAAATTTGCTGACATTCACGTTTCCTTCTTTGTCTGTCTGGGCAAGCCCCAGGAAGGCTACATCAATCCCGCCGCCGTCATAATAGTCAAATTGCGAATGATGCTCGACAATGGCCTGCGCGTTATAGGCCTGGCCAAAATGGGGAAGACTTGCCGGTACACCGCCAATGCCGCCGGCCTCGGTGGTCAGGGTCAGCAGCTCTGTGGCATTTTCCTCGGCGGCAATGGCAGCCACATCACTGGGAATGCCCACCCCTAAGTTGACAATGGTATTGGGGGCCAATTCCATAGCGGCGCGGCGGGCTATGATTTTGCGTTCGTCAAGCGCCAATTCGGGGATACTGTTAAGCGGCACTTTAATATCACCGGAAAAGGCAGGATTAAAATACAAGCCTTCTGTTTGCCAGCAGCATTCCTGTTTGGTTGCGATCACAATATGATCCACGAGAATTCCCGGAACTCTTACCTGCTTAGGATGAAGCGAGCCGGCTTTCGCCAGATATTCAGCCTGAACAATAACAATGCCACCGGAGTTTTTCGCAGCCTGGGCCAGCGGCAGGGCTTCCATCAGCACGCCCTCATTTTCCATGGTAAGGTTGCCGTGTTCATCTACCGTTGTTCCCCGGATGAGAGCCACATTAATGGGGAAGGTTTTATAGAAAAGCCATTCCTCCCCTTCAAACTCGACCACTTTTACAATATCTTCGGTAGTGGCGGTATTCATTTTCGCGCCGTCAACCCGCGGGTCGACAAAGGTTCCCATCCCTACTTTGGTAATCAGCCCCGGGCGTTTGGCGGCAATTTCGCGGAATAACTGGACGATAACCCCTTGTGGCAAACAATAGGCTTCTATTTTATTTTCTGCCAGTAATTTGGACATACCGGCCGATGAACCAATATGGGCGCCAATCCATCGCTTGACAAGACCTTCCTTGCCCAGGCGGGTTGTCCCGCGTTCTTTCCAGTCACCAATAGCTGACGCATGTGTCAGGGTTATATTCCTGGGATGACCGGTTTCCACAAATCTTTTTTCGATTGCCTGTGCAATCTCTTCTGCCCAGGCGGCAAGCCCAAACCCGGTTGCCGCTACGGTGGCGCCATCTTGAATCAAGCTGGCTGCCTGCTCGGCTGTTATAATTTTTGACATAAGATGTACTCCTTTCTATTCTAAAAACTGATTGCGCTACAATATATTGCAAAATTAATGCCAACTGCAAAAAAAACCGTAAACCTCAGTACATTCAGGCATAGTAAGGCCTGCCATTTACTGCTTGTGTTAGGTTAGGTACCAATATTGCGACATTTACCAAAATTCAAAAAATTGATGTACCTAAACAGGTACATCAAAAGCGGATTGTTACAGCACCATCCGCTTTTGCAAAAAAAAAACTGAAGGTACAGTAAGACCATACCATTCAGCCGCTATTGCGTAATCGTATTACACGACTATGCTGCGCTATTTGTTTTTTTCATCATCCTGCTCAAACGCTCTGAGCTTCCGGTATAAAACAGTACGGTAAATCCCCAGTTTTTCAGCCGTCTCACCGATTCTGCCGCCACATTGGTTCAACACCTGGTAAATATACTGCTTTTCCAAAGACTTCATAACTTCCTTTAAGGTCCCGTTAAGTCCGGCTGCCTGCAAATAACCATTTTCCTGCTTAAAGCCCGCCATACGCTGCTCAAGTTCCAGAAACTCCGCGGAATAATTTTGCAAACTGTTAATCACCAGACGTTCAATAACATTTCTCAGTTCACGGACATTGCCCGGCCAGTTGTGTTTATACAGGGATTGAATGGTATCCGGGTCCAGCTGGACATCCAAATCGTATTTCTTCTTGAAGTAATCAAAAAACTTTAAAGCCAGTGCGATCATATCTTCCGGCCGCTCCCTGAGCGGCGGTATCTGCACAGGTATGACATTCAGCCGATAAAATAAATCGGTACGAAAGCTTCCTTCCTGGGTCATTTTGTGCAAATCCTTGTGAGTAGCAACAATTAACCGGAAATCCAGCTTCCGGTCAATATGGCTGCCTAACCGTCTTACTTCGCGGGTTTCCAGTACCCGGAGAAGTTTGGACTGGAGCGGCAGCGGCAATTCAGCAATTTCGTCTAAAAATAGCGTACCCCGGTGAGCGGCTTCAAATAAGCCGATTTTCCCCTCCGTGCTTGCACCGGTGAAAGCTCCTCTTTCATAGCCAAATAATTCCGATTCCACCAGATGATCAGGCAGTGTGGCGCAGTTTACGGCAATGAAGGCTTCGCCGGAACGTTTACTGTGACGGTGCAGATATTTTGCCAAAATTTCCTTACCTGTTCCCGACTCGCCGTTTAACACCACCGTGCTGTCTGTCTGGGCAACGGCATGCACCTTCAGCAAGAGCTGCTTCATAACTTTGCTCTCAGCTACAATTGTTTCTTTATCCAGCACATAGCTTCGCAGGTATTCCATTTCCCGTTTACGCCGATTGCTGCACTCCCGTTCCTCCACCCCCGTGTTTTTCTCCGTAGACTCTGCCGGCCTGCCTGTAGTCAATACCAGAATAACGTTTCCTTCCTCATCCATAATCGGCGTACTGGTGGACAGCTGTTTAATGCCGAGTTTAGTTGTCAGTTCGCCCTTTACCACGCATTTTTGGGCAGCAGCCTCTACTGCGTACGATTTATTATAGTACTCCTTATCAACCAGATCGCGCACATTGGACTTTAACAGTTGATCCAGTGACATATCCAGCGTCAAGGCAGTCGTTGAATTGGACAACAACACATTACCATACCGGTCAGTAACAAATATCGGATCAGGCAGATTAGCAAATATTTGATCCAAATTCTGTTTTGCCAGTTGATAATTACGCCTCGTCTTTTTTGCAACGCGCGGCACAGAACCACCTCCTTTCAGTACTTCGGAATATTCGGCATATTACGACAATATTCCTGTAAAGAAAAATAACCCCGAAACAGGGCAAAACAGTTCCACGCATGGTGAAACTGTTTTGCAAAATACAGGTTAATTATAACGGCCGTATTTCTCCACTGCGGCAAAGAAGGCATCCACATTGGCCCGTTTGGCATTCATCGGCAGATTGCAGCCTGATGAATAAATCAACCCTTCACCATTGCGGAAGGTGTTAATTAATTTTTTCGCGTATTCGTCCAGCTCACTGGGAGCAGCAACGGTAAATAATGCCGGGCTTACGTCCCCCTTGATGGCGCAATGCCCCTTAAGTATCTCGTGGGCTTTAAAGATATCTGTCGCACTGTCCAATTCCAGGATAAATTTAGCTTTAGGCAGGTCAAGGAAGTATTCTAAATTCTTGGTCCAGTCAGCATCAAAATGAAGAACAGGAACAATATCCTTTTCCACCAGCCGTTCAACCATAACCTTCAATTGCGGCCAGACAAAACGTTCAAAGTTTTTCTTATTAATGAACTGGCCGGCGCCTCTTACCCCGCCGACAAATATGCGGTTTATCCCGGTTGCCTTGGCTGCCGCCTCACTGCCGGCAATCACAGCATCATTAATAATCCATAGCAGTTCTTCCACCTGATCCCCGATTTGATACATATCTTTATAAAAACGTTCCATGGAGCGTACAATAGATAAGGCATCAAACGGCACCGTACCCATGATGGCTCCCCAGGTTAAGCTCTGACCGCGTGCCAGGCTGCGATCGATCTCATCTTGCCGCAGTTTTGCCATTTCCTGCTGACCGGCAAGCACTTCCTCACGACTTACGTTATGAATTCTTTCAAGAAAAGTCATACGATACTCGGCCCAGCCTTTTTCTTTCAGCAGAGGGTAATCCTCACGGGTCATTGCCTCATATTCATGGATTTGATATTGGGCGTTTTCCTCCAGTTCTTTGCCAGGCATTCTGAATTGGCCCGGGCCGCATTTCGTAGCTACCGGCCCAATTCTTCCGTGCAGCATGTAGGCATTGCTATCCCATACCGGGTAATCCTCCCATACCTTGTGGATAGCCGCCTGGGCTTTGTCCCAGTTCCAGAGGAATTCTTTGTTGGTTAACCCCACATGTTGTCCCGCATACTGCTCAATAATAGGTGCACAGACTACCCTGTCCACCGGTTGAAGATTAATTGAGGCCACCAGTCTCTCTTCTGCAGTCATTACATCTTTCATTTCATCCCACTCCCCAAATGTTTAATTATCTTACACAGAGTCTGCAACCTTCTGTATATCAGCCGCAGTCGCGGCCAGCTGCTGCATGGATGCCGAGATTTCACCTGTAGAAACGGCTTGTGTGCTGCCCAATGCCGCAGTTTTCACTAAAACCTCCACTACATTGGTAGTATCCTGCTGTATGGTGCTAAGTATGGCAGCTATATCTTTGACCGAATTTCCACTGTTAACAGCCATTTTCCTAATTTCCTCCGCGACAACGGCAAAGCCGCGGCCATGTTCGCCCGCTCTTGCTGCTTCAATCGCAGCATTAAGCCCCAACAGGTTAGAGTTGGCGGCAATGTCGCTGACAAACCGTAAAATATCGGTTGTTTTATGAATGTCTGCCAGAACTTTCTCTCCGTCCAGGCGAACCTGGGCAAGATCCCCGGAAAGCTGGCCGGCTGTTGTTGTAAGATTTTCAACTGTTGCGCTCAATTGCTGAGAAGTTGCCGCAATCGTTTGCGCGGCATTTTGCAGAATTTCATGGGTGTGCATGCTTATAGCCGCGCCGACTATGCCAATAAACTGCTGATTTTCATCAAATATGGGCCTGACAATGGCTTTGCATGGAATTCCGTATATCGCCTTAGGCAGCGAAGCCACTACTTTCTTACGGGTCTTGATACATTCCAGCATAGCCCCGCCTTTGGCAATTTCACCAATTTTGACCTCAGCGTAAAATGTTTCTGCCGGCGAATAATGAAGGATGCGTCCCTCAGTATCACATACCATAACGGAGCAATCAAACACATTAAGTTCACGAAAAATATCGGCAGCTTCTATAACATCCTCAAGTTTCATACCCTGCACTCCTTTGACTTAGATGTTCCCGAATATCCTTACCCCAATGCAATTGCAGTGCCATTATGGGTACCAGCTAAAGCAGACTTAAGTACGCTCATCCACTATAGAATGAATACCATAAAACAAGTAGTTGTAACTATGTCCGGTTATCTTGTATATACATCTATATAATAATCTGTGACACTTGACTTGTCAATATTTTTTTGACTTTTCTTTTAATTTTAAACAATAGCCATAGTTGATCACCTGTCCCTTTTGGATAACATTGTTGCGTCACACCTCACCGCAAGGATAAGAGATGGCAAAATAAAAAGGCTACCTCCCAGGTAACCACAAAAGTATATTTTTCTGCTCTGTTTGTATTTGTCATTGGTAATTATAGAGATTTCGGAAGATTAACTTGAGACTGTCCGTCACTACTGCCGCATATATCGCTCATAGTAACGGCATTTCCCGGTTCCAGCACCAAAAACTCCTCATCCCAGGGACCTGTCAGCAGCTTATGGAATAAACGCAGGGAGCCTTGCGCCACCTCATGCTGCATGGTAAGACGTTCGGCAAATGCTTGTGTTCGGGGCAGTACTTCCTCTACCGGATATGCTCCGGTATCTATCAACATAAACCGCTTATAATGGCCAAGCATTATTTTCATTATCTTTGAGGTTCTAACCTGCCCATACCGCTCAATACAACGGTCATATTCGCGCAATAAATTATTCTCATAATCAAGCCAGCCTTTTGTCAAAAAATATGTTCCCATTTCCTTGGATATATTTTTTCTGGCTTCGCAGGAACCTAAGAGCAGCGGAATACAATCATCAACCTTAGGAATTACGAGTTTGGCTTTATCTGATTTAATACCCAGCAAACTATTGCCACAGTATCCAAATAATAGTAATATTACATCAATATTATCAATTCTATTGATTTCTTCCTGAATTCTTTTGTGTAATAATTCAGGGGTATTATGCAGCCCTGATTCAACATAAATGGTAGGAAAACTTACGCCGGTTTCTTTAATGGTCAGTTTAAGCTCATCTCTGAGTGTCTGGCATGCCAGTATCGCCGTCCCCATCCTCTGCCACTTCCTTTATATAACAATTACACAATCTGCTTATCGGCAACCAGGATATTACGGCAAAGTTCCGCGACCTTGGCACAATCAGTCGCCCAATAGTCAGCACCTGTATATTTTCTCACACTTTCATTTACCAGGCCGCCGATAATAACAGTAGTCATTGGACGAAGCCCCGCCTCTTCCAGACACACTACCGTATCACGCATAGAGTCATAAGCGTCAGTAATAAGCCCGGTTAAACATACAACCCGGCTGTTATGCAAGGTGACGGCCTCAACAAATTTCCTGGCAGGCACATCTACGCCCAAATCACAGATGCCAAAACCATTATACTGCATAATACCTGTTGTAATATTTTTGCCAATATCGTGAATATCATCTTCCACCGTACCAAAAATAACAGTAGGATAAATCTTGCGGGCGTTAACAACCCTATCCTGATTTACCAGTGCCAGCACATCCTTAAATATTTCGGAAGCCATAATGAGATCTGACAAAAAGTACTCGCCCTTGCTGTACAGCTCACCCACCCTGTCAGTGCCCTGCCGGATTTCTTCCAGCAGCACATAAGGATTGATTCCCATCTTAAGGCCTTGCGTCACCAGGTTCATTACCATGGCTTCATCCAGTCTGGCCATGGCACCAACTAGCATCTTCTGGATTTTCAGCATAATTTATAACCTCCCTGAAAGTGGATAGGAAGTCGCCTTTAATTCAAACCGGTCTTTATGGCAAAGCGTGACAGAGACCCCCAGCGGGATGTCGTCTTTCGAGTAAATAACCTGCTTGATTACCAGCGCCGGCAATGCTTCGTCCGCCTCCAGCAGTTTCGCCTGTTCGGCTGACAACGCTGCCACCGATATCACCATATCATTGCGAACCGGCACACTTTCCTGATGTTTGGCAATCAGTTCCGGAAAATCAGCGTACTCCAGCTGAGTTTCCAATAAGGGCTTGCCTTTTTGGTACCGCAAAAATTTTTCTTCAATAGCCACCGGCATGCTCTCATTAAATAAAAGCTGTTTTACTGTTATCACATTGGATTCTCCGGTAAACCCCAAGTCATTGGCTAATTCCGGATTGTTGCGGATTAGATTAACGGCCAGGAGTTTGGGGCGCAGCTGCCCATTGTTGGCTGCACTATGTTTAAGATCAATAACCAGCTGATTTAGGCGGGGCCGGGTCACAAAACTGCCTTTGCCCTTAACGGTATCAATGAGTCCCGCTTCCGCCAGCAAAGCAAGCCCCTGCCGCACTGTCATCCGGCTGATGGCGTATTTTTCCCCCAGTTGCGCCTCTGTTGGCAAAAGGTCTCCGTCCTTTAATTCACCGGATTCAATCTGTTTTTTTACATCTTCGGCCAAACGATAATATACAGGAATTAGATTTTCACGACTTCTCATAATAAACCTTCCTTCGGAATACTGGGTAAAACCACAGTATATACATCTATATATAGATTTTATACGAGCACTTACTATTCTGTCAATTTATTTATTGATTTTAGTTACTGCGGATAGAAAACGGTCCGAAAAGTATATCTGCCTGTTACCGGTATGCCGGACGGCCAATATTAAATTATAATACGGAGGTAAATTATGAAACCCCTGCAACTCACCAAAGAGCAGCAGAAAGAATCTATTGAAGCTATAAAAAGTTACTACTTTAATGAGCGAGAGGAGGAAATTACAGAATTAGCTGCCACACTGCTGCTTGACTTCATCGTAAAAAACATTGGGCCGCATATCTACAATCAGGCACTAACAGACGCCCACAGCTTTATGGGCGAAAAAATTGATGAACTGTTTACTTTGGAGAAGTCTCCTGCAAGTAAATAATGCGAAGACATAGGGATAAGCTGCAAGAAGGCCGGCGGATTTTTCCGCCGGCCGCTATATTGTATATCAATTGATAATTTACAGTTCACCCTGAAAGCATTTAACAGCACCGGCCGCTTCCAGCCTGGCGATATCTGCCGCTGCATAGCCATATTTCTCGGTTTCTTGACCATTTTTACATATTATCTCTCCTATTTTTTATTTATTTTACACAATTTCATTAAGGAGCAAAACGCGGAATATCTAGCATATTAAAATAAATGAACTGCAGGATTTGCCGGAAATCTTTAGAATATATGTTAAAGATTACATTGTAATGAAAGGAGTTTTTCTGGTGAATTCTTGTATTTCCAAGGTGTTAATTTGTGATGATTCCATGCTTGTTCGCAAAAAACTTCGTGATTTGCTGGAAGAAATGCACTGCCAGGTGTATGAAGCTAAAGACGGGGCCGAATGTGTAGAATTATTTAAAAATCATCAACCAGGCACAGTTTTTATGGATATTGTTATGCCTGAATTAGACGGTTTGGCAGCACTTAAACAAATTAAAACACTTGATAAATGCGCTAAAGTTATCATGCTGTCATCCACCGGCACCTCAACCAAGGTATTGGAGGCACTGAAACACGGCGCAACTGATTTTATTCAAAAGCCCTATACCAGAGACCAGATTGCCAAGGCTATCGGCTATTCTGAATAGTAAAGGAGACAAGCATGTTTACGCAATATTTTGGCCAATATCTTTTCAATAAAGGCATTCTTTCAGCCGATCAGCTTTGTGATTTGCTGTCTTATGAACAATCCACCCATGTAAAGCTTGGCGTATTGGCTCTCAACTCGGGGCTAATGACAGCGGCTCAAATTGAAGAGGTGCATGAGCTGCAGCGAACCATGGACCGCCGTTTCGGCGAAATTGCTTTAAGCAAAGGCTACCTTACCCAACCACAGCTTGACAACCTGCTTAGTCAGCAAAACAGCCGCCATTTAGGCTTAAATCAGGCTATTCTTGATAGAAACTGTCTTACACTCAGTCAGTTGGAAACCGCTCTCGAAAACTTTAAACAGGACACCGGACTGTCACAAGGGCAATTGCAGGCCTTACAAAGCGCCGATATTGACCAAATCGTGCCCTTATTCCTCGACTTTTCGCAAGATGAAATAGGCCGATTGCATTATGACTATGTGGCCCTGTTATTAAAAAATATCGTCCGGTTCCTTAACGACCGGCCGCTGCTGTCCCGCCCTGTGCCGCTGCCCAAGCAGCCGGAAGGCTGGATTATATCCCAGCAAGCTGTTGGTGATCATACCCTCTCTACGGCCTTAGTGCTCAGCGATTCATCACTAATTGACCTT